>DYSK01000063.1:5763-11806 GCA_020718315.1 Draconibacterium orientale | reverse complement strand
GGAACCGAACTGATTCGTAGAAAAGTAGGCGGAAAAGCCTTTGCATTGACGTGTCCGCTTATCACCAAAGCCGATGGGGGGAAATTTGGCAAAACAGAAAGCGGAAACATTTGGCTTGATGCCGAAAGAACCACACCTTATGCATTTTATCAATTTTGGTTGAACACTTCGGATGCCGATGCGGAAAAATACATCAAGATATTTACACTCCTGTCCCAAAAAGAAGTGAGTGAATTGCTCAAGCGCCATCAACAAGCGCCGCATCTTCGAGAATTACAAAAAGTGCTAGCAAAGGATGTAACTATACGCGTTCACTCCGAAGCTGAATACCAAACCGTTATCGAAGCTTCCGAAATCTTGTTTGGAAACGCGAGCACCGAAGCATTACAAAAACTCGACGAACGAACGTTTCTAAGCGTTTTTGAGGGCGTTCCTCAATTCGAAATAAACAAAATAGAATTGCAAAACACCATTGGCTTAATCGATTTTTTAGTCGAAAAAACACAAATTTTTACTTCCAAAAGCGAAGCGCGAAGAATGTTGAAAGACAATGGCGTGAGTCTTAATAAAAACAAAGTAAAAGAAGATTATCTTGTTAGCACGAATGACTTGATTAATCAAAAATACATACTCGTCCAAAAGGGAAAGAAAAATTATTTCTTGGTTGTAACGTATTAATCTCCCCGTATCTCCTTTTTATTTTTTGCATTCTAGTTACTGCTTTTTAATTATTCACATACTGATATAAATCATATTTTGATGTATTATATATTTATCCTAATCGTGTATTGTTTTCGCATTTAAAATACTTTATTAACATGCCTTTGCTTTAATTTTGATTTTGAAACTTAGTGTGCTAAAAAACTTTAATTGGAGTGAGTTCAAATAGCTCAAAAAAATTTTTTTAGCACGAAATTCAATAAATATTAATTCTATTACCACTGATTTTTTTAGATTGAAAAGGATTTAAAAGTTGGTACAACAAACGATTAATTCATGAAAAGGAACCTCCTTATTTTATTTCTCTTTGCCGGCGTTCAGTCTTTTATTTTTGGGCAACAACCAAAAGAAAACAAAACGACTACGCTCATCATTGAAAATTATACTTATAAAGCGGAGCGAAAAACAAAAACGGCCGTTGATCACAGTAAATTTTCAATTCTTCAGCAAGAATTTGCGCGCCCTCAAGACGTTACCATAGCTTGTTTGAGTTGCCATACAGAGCGCCACAGCGAAATTATGATTAACAATCACTTTTCGTGGGACAGACAGGAAAAGATTCTAAATCATGGACTTATATCTGTTGGGAAGAAAAATGTATTAAATAATTTTTGTGTCGGAATTGGCAGCAACGAAGCCATGTGTACAAAATGCCATGCCGGATATGGTTGGACAGACACTACTTTTAATTTTCAGGCCAAAGAAAATATAGACTGTTTAGTTTGTCACGATAAAACAGGAACCTATGTCAAAGGCGATGGGGGAATGCCCACTCCCGAAACGGATTTAAACAAGGTGGCTCAAAATGTGGGATTTTCGACAGCTCAAAATTGTGGTTCTTGTCATTTCTACGGTGGAGGAGGAAACAATGTAAAACATGGCGATTTGGATAAAGCAATGCTCAAATCGGATCGGAATCTGGACGTACACATGGCAAAAGAAGGAGAAGATATGAGTTGCACCGAATGCCACATAACCGAAAATCATAATATCACCGGAAAATTATATGCACTTTCGAGTGAAAACACCGATCGGGTAAGCTGCGAACAATGTCATACAGCTTCCCCCCACAAAAAAAACATCTTAAATAAACACACCGATCGGGTAGCTTGTCAAACCTGTCATATTCCTTATTATGCCAAAGCAAATCCAACAAAAACATATTGGGATTGGTCAACAGCCGGAAAATTAGATCCAAAAGGGAAACCAATCGAACAAAAAGATAGTTTAGGAAATGTGGTTTATTTTTCAAAAAAAGGAAATTTTATTTGGGGGCAAAACATTCAGCCCGAATACCGTTGGTTCAATGGTTTAGCCGGACATTTTTTGATTACGGATACCATTCGCTCTATTCCTGTTCAAATAAATATTTTGGATGGCTCCTATGATGATAAAGGTACAAATTTACGCTCTTTAGCGCCTTCAAAAATTTGGCCCATAAAAATAATGCGTGGCAAACAGCCTTATGATCTTGAATACAAGACGTTGCTTCAACCAAAAGTAGTTGGGCCTAAAGGAAGCGGTGCATATTGGGCGGATTATGATTGGCAAAGATCGTTGGAAAAAGGAACAACCTATATACATCAACCTTTTAGTGGTCAATTTGGATTTGTCGAAACAGAAATGTATTGGCCTTTAAATCATCAAGTGGCTCCTGCAAACGAAGCATTGAGTTGTATCGATTGCCATGTGAGAGGCGAAAAAGGACGATTGAATGCGCTTTCCGGTTTCTATTTACCAGGTCGCGACAATTTTCCATGGGCAGATTACATCGGGATTTTCTTGGTGTTTTCCACTTTTGTTGGCGTATTAATCCATGGAGGCTTGCGTATCTTTTTCAAAAACAATAACAACCACAATTAAAAAAAGCATCATGAAAATATATATTTATCAGATTTTTGAACGTGTCTGGCATTGGACACAGGCAATTTTAATCTTATTTCTTGCGCTTACCGGTTTTGAAATACACAGTTCTTTTACTGTCTTTGGTTTTCAGAGAGCTGTAAAATACCACGATGTTGCTGCATGGGCTTTCTTGGTTTTGATTGTTTTCTCTGTGTTTTGGCATTTTACCACCGGCGAATGGCGACAATATCGTCCTTCATTGAAACTAATTAAAGAACAAGCCGAATATTACATTTTTGGTATTTTTAAGGGGGCTCCACACCCGACAAATAAACTGGTTTACAATAAATTTAATCCCTTACAACGGATTATATACTTGGGTTTAAATATATTAGTGATCCCGATTATGGTTTTATCGGGCTTTGCATATATGTTCCTGAACTATCCAAATACCACTTTTCAGTTAGGAAGTTTAGATTTAATTGCACTTATTCATACCCTTGGTGCTTTTTCGTTAATCACTTTTGTTATTGCCCATATTTATTTAACAACTACAGGCCACAAACCATTGTCGGCAATCAAAGCCATGCTCACTGGCTGGGAAGAAGTGGACGAGAAAAGCGCACGAGCCATGGTTGTGAACGAAATGGAAGTGGCTTTAAAAATTACACGTGCTCGACTTAAAACAGACAAAGGGAAAAGCGAATTTTTGGACAAAGCGTTGGAAGAAACGGAGAACAAAATTGGGGTGGTAAAAGAAGAAAAATTTCGAAGCGTGATAGCAAATTCCGGAGCTGGGTACTTTCGAATTGATAAAAACGGATTGTACGAAGAGGTAAACAATTCGTGGGTAAGTTTGTACAAATACGATTCTCCTGACGAATTAATAGGAAAACACTATTCATTAAGTCGCTCGGCCGAAGATTTTGCCGAATTGGAAAAGACATTTAGACGTGTGCTCAGCGGGGAAACGATTCCGCATGGCGAGGTCAAACGAATTTGTAAAGATGGTTCTTGTGGTTTTCATACCATTACACTAACTCCGGTAGTTCGAAACGGAATTATTGTCGGTGTAGAAGGTTTTATTTTAGATACCACGGAAAGAAGATTGGCCGAAAAAGAATTGCTGGAAAATAAAATTCGCTTAGAATCCCTTCTAAAACAAAAAGAAAACTAGCACCGACTCTAAATGAACTTGAACAAAAAGGCTTGAAAATCAAGCCTTTTTGTTTTACTTCTTAATTCACTAACCTGTCAATGTTTTTTTTAAACTCCTTCAACCGCTCTTCTTCGCAATGATCAGAATATACAACTACAAAGTCGAACGTATATTCGCCTTGATTTAAATACGCCAAAGAAGCATCAAAATTATTGAACTTGCAGCTAAATTTTATTTCTTCAATTAATCGCTCAAAAACTTCAAATTCAATTGGCCGAGGAATCTGAACAAAATATCTACTAGGCTGCTCCAAATCCACGAATATACCCTCACTCATAAGCTCAATATTGATAAATTTTTTAAACTGAACAAAGGTAGTAAAAGGGTCTACTTTTTTGTTTTTCAGGAACTTTATTCCCTCTAGTTTTAACGACTGAATAAATTGTGGCACATGCAGAAGCTCATTCACCCTGAGTCGAATGCAGAGGTAATTAATGTTTTGAAAGTAAATTTGTCCGGGCGAAGCTTGGAGAGCCAAGCCCTCTTGCTTAATAATATCCTTACTTTTTCGCAAAACAATATCTTGAAAACAAGGCATGGCGTTTTTAACCAAAATGAACAAATGATGATCGTGCACTTGGCGCATATTTATCGGGAAATTTGCCTTTGAATAATAACCGGGCTCCCGATTCGATTCAAGAATCAATACATCAAACTTTTCACGAGAAATAAAATTACTTACTTCTTGTTTTTTAAAAAAACAGAAATAACCCGACTTTGGTAAAAGATTCATATAAAATAAATTTGAATAAACTAAAATAGCAATTTATATCCGTTAGTTTTAAAAAAAATGCTGATTTCTAATTCTAAATAACAACCGCATTCTGTTTTATATATTACTGTTAATCATATATATATAAAATAATGCCTGATGAATTCTAAATAAGGGCATTATGCATGAAAAATAATACACACAAAATAGCTTAAAATGCATCCTATTTAAATATTTTCGATGTAATCATTTACGATTTTTAAATCCCAATTAATAAATGAATAAATCACCTAATCAATTAAAAGCCTCATTTCATAAAAATAATCAGATTAAAAACAATTCTCTCACGCTCTTTTTCTTTCGTTTTTGCTCTAATACTACAACACCCGTTTGATCGTAGTATTTTTTAATATGTTGATATTTAACTATATATTGTTCTCTATTTATAAATTGACAAAGTGTTCTCATCAAAAACTATGATTTAAGTCATAAAATCTTTGATAAAACCCACCCCAAAGGGTATTTTCTTTGATAGCACATTCATTTTTCCCACTTAAATCTTGCCGTAAATTTGTTGTGAATCAAATAACGAATATTACACTTCAACTAAAATTTAGATTATGAAGAAATTAATTTACCTCGTACTGATTATCTTCTCTTTTCATTCTGCATTGTTCGCCTCAACCGATCAAGAAGTCAAGCTGGAAGATCAGCACAAAATAAAGCTAGTAGATTATGTAAGAAAAGCAGAGCGCCTCAATCAAAAAGTGGTTGATCACGGTAAATTTGCAATCTTACAACAAGAATTTGAACGACCACAAGACGTCACTTTAGCGTGTTTGAGTTGCCACACCGAAAGGCATATCGAAATTATGGCTAACAATCACTGGACTTGGGAACGTACAGAAAAGCTCGACGGTCGCGGCGAAGTTTCGGTTGGAAAGAAAAATATTCTTAACAACTTTTGTATCGGTACATCCTCAAATAGAGAAAGTTGTACACGTTGTCATATTGGCTATGGCTGGAAAGATGAAACTTTTGATTTCAATCAAAAGGAAAATATCGACTGCTTAGTTTGCCACGATTTATCTGGTGTTTACAAAAAAGAATCCGGCATGGCCGGTTATCCAGTCGAGGGCATCAATCTGAATGTTGTAGCACAAAGCGTTGGGCAGCCCAACAGGGCCAATTGCGGCGTTTGCCATTTTTGGGGCGGCGGCGGAAACAATGTAAAGCATGGCGATTTGGAAGAAGCTATGAACAATGGCACTAAAAAATTAGACGTGCACATGGGAACAGATGGCGAAAACATGAGCTGCATTGAGTGTCACATTACCGAAAACCACAATATAACAGGTAAATTGTACGCCCTTTCTTCGGAAAACAAAAATCGTGTAAACTGTGAACAATGTCATACCGACGAACCTCATACCGATGCCCTACTCAATAAACACGGTTACCGGATAGCTTGCCAAACTTGCCATATCCCCTTTTATGCAAAAGCCAATTCTACAAAAATGTGGTGGGATTGGACAACTGCAGGTCGG
>DYSK01000063.1:0-5663 GCA_020718315.1 Draconibacterium orientale | reverse complement strand
TTATGCAAAAGCCAATTCTACAAAAATGTGGTGGGATTGGACAACTGCAGGTCGGCTAGGTGAGCATGGTGAACAAATTCACGAGGCAGATGCTGATGGGAATCATAATTATCTTTCCATTAAAGGAACCTTTGTATGGGATCAAAACGTAAGGCCCGAATATTTTTGGTTTAACGGACTTGCCGACCATTTTTTAATCACCGATACGATTAAAGAAATACCCATTCAGATGAATAAGCTGGACGGTGCCTATTCTGACAAAGGTGCTAATTGCAAGACAAGTGGATGTTCAAAAATATGGCCAGTAAAGGTGCATCGCGGCAAGCAGCCTTACGATGTAATAAATAATAGACTCGTTCAGGTTAAAACCTTTTCAAAAGTGAAAGGAGAAGGTGCTTATTGGATGGATTTTGATTGGAACGCCGCAATAAAAGCAGGTATGGAATATGTTGGGTTGCCCTATAGTGGCGAATATGGTTTTGTGGAAACCGAAATGTATTGGCCATTGAATCATCAAGTTAGCCCTGCATCCCAATCCTTACGTTGTGTAGATTGTCATACAAGAAATGAAGAAGGCCGATTATCCTCGCTAAATGATTTCTACTTACCAGGAAGAGATTTCAATGCTTGGATTGACAATATTGGGATTGTTTTGATTATTCTTTCTTTTATAGGAGTAATTGTCCACGGCGCATTACGCATCATCCTTCGCAAAAATTGTTTACACGACAAGAACTAGAAAAGAAATTGATTAATTGTAAAAATTTATACAAATGAAAATATATATCTATCAAATATTCGAGCGGTTTTGGCATTGGATGCAAGTTTTGCTGATTTCCGCTTTAGCCATTACGGGTTTAGAAATTCATGGTTTTTTCGGACTCTTTGGCTACAGAAATGCGGTGACTGTTCACGATATATGTGCTTGGTCATTTCTCATCCTCATCATATTTGCTATTTTCTGGCATTTTACCACGGGCGAATGGCGCCAATACAAACCTTCTTTAAAGCTCGTGAAGGAACAAATTAATTACTACATAACCGGTATTTTCAGCGGAGCCGAACATCCCACAAATAAACTGGTTTACAATAAATTCAATCCGCTACAGCGCTTAATTTATCTCGGTTTAAAAATTATGGTTATTCCGGTTATGGGATTGAGCGGTATTGCCTATATGTATCTAAATTATCCAAACCAAGGGTTTCAGCTTGCCGGCTTAGATTGGGCTGCCTACATTCATACGGCTGGCGCCTATTTTCTTATTGTTTTTGTGATCGCTCACGTTTATCTTACTACAACCGGTCATAAACCATTATCGGCCATCGTTGCCATGATTACCGGCTGGGAGGAAGTTGACGAAAAAGGCGCAAGAGCCATGGTGGCCAACGAAATGGAAGTAGCACTGAAAATAACCAAAGCGCGTTTGAAAGCAGACGACAATAAAAGTGAATTACTCGATGAAGCACTTGCCGAAACAGAGCATAGATTAGGGGTGAAAAAAGAAGAAAAATTCCGTGCTGTTGTAGCCAATAGCGGTGCCGGTTATTTTAGAATTGACCCGAACGGGATTTACGAAGAGGTAAACAATGCCTGGGCATGTTTATATAAATTCAAATCACCCGAAGAAGTAGTTGGAAAACATTACTCTTTAAGCCGCAGCAAAGAAGAATTTGAAGAACTTGAAATCACTTTTCATAAAGTGCTAGAAGGCGAAACAATTCCTCATGGCGAAGTTACTCGCGTATGTCAAGACGGCTCCATTGGCCACCACACCGTAACAATGACTCCCGTAGTAAAAAACAATCAAATTGTTGGTGTCGAAGGCTTTATATTGGACACAACAGCACGTTTATTAGCAGAAAAAGAATTGCTTGAAAACAAAATTCGATTGGAACAACTTCTCAATGATAGAGATTGGAAATAAATAACAGACTTATTTGAATTGTAGAATTAAAAAATATATATCAATGAAAATTAATAATAAAATAAAATTTGCAGCAGTAGCCATTCTTGGTTTACTCTTAGCGGCCTGTGGGTCATCAGATAAAACTTTTCAGAATGTAGATGAATTGATCGCCTCTGTCGAACCAAACGTAACGGCCATCGCCGTTCAGGAGCTTCATCAGAAAATGGATTCCGGGGCTAGCATTGTTATTATCGACGTTCGGGAACTCAACGAATTCAATCCCGGTTATATTCCTGGAGCGGTAAATATCCCACGTGGATTGATCGAATTCAATGTTTTGAACGATGAGTTTTGGGAAGCTCAATTTCTCTATCCTCCTCTCAAAACCGACGAGATTATTGTGTATTGCAAAAAAGGTACACGCGGCTTGCTTACCGCCGATGTTTTGCAGCACCTTGGTTTTGAAAACGTAAAATATGTCAAAGATGGATTTAAAGCTTGGGAACTCGCTTATCCAGACGAACAACTTAAAAATCTTGAACAAGCACACGGTGCCACTAAAGAAGTTGGCGGATGTTAATATATAAAAATCTAACCTATATCTAGTTTAAATAAAATGAATACGATGAAAAAGATAACTAAATTATTGTTGGGGCTTTTGATAATCCCCTTAATTACATTGAATTCGTGTAAAAAACCGAAACCCGATGCCCCGGATGTAGATCCTAGTTTGAGTTTCAAAACGCTTAAAACCTATCTGGTTGCAAGCAATCTCGATCTTCCAACAATTTTAACTACTTGGATAACTACTGCCGACGCTGTTTACGCTACCATGACCGATGCGGATGCAACTAATGATTATTATGTCATTGATTTACGTTTGGCAGCTGATTATGATGCCGGACATATACCGGGAGCCGTTAATTCAACGCTTATCACACTAATTAACCAAGCAAGTGCTGCCGGCGGAAAACCAATTTTGTTGGTATGCTATACAGGTCAAACGGCCAGCCATGCTGTTGTGGGATTGCGACTGAGCGGTTATCCTACTGCCAAAGTTCTAAAATGGGGCATGGCCGGATGGAACAGTAATTATGTGGGATCGTGGAATAGTGGAACGGGTGATTTTGGCACTTCAGCTTGGACTGCCGCTCCCGGACATCTGACAGCAAACTCTACACATACTGAACCTGCATATACAACAACCGCAACCGATGGTGCAGGAATATTATCTGAAAGAGTAAACGCAATGTTAGCCGCCGGTTTCAAAGGCGTAACAGGAACAGAAGTCGCTGCTGCTACATCCAATTTTTTCATTAATAATTATTGGACAGCTGCTGAAGTGGAACAATATGGTCACTTAAACGGCGCCTACCGAATTTCACCATTAACCTTAGCCGGAAACGAATATTTAAACCTTGATCCAAACAAGAAAATAGTTACTTATTGCTACACAGGTCAAACTTCATCTGTAATCACTGCTTATTTAACTGTATTAGGTTACGATGCGGCTAGCTTAAAATACGGAGCCAACAGTTTGATTTATTCGCAATTAGCATTAAATAAATGGGCTGAAACCGAATCAAGAAATTATCCAATTGTAGTAAGTGGAACTCCAACCCAAACAATACTTACACAATATTTAGTAGCAAATGATTTGGATTTGCCAGACATGTTGTTGAGCTGGGTAACCACTTCAACCGTTGTAAATACCATTCAAACCGATGCTGATCCAAATAATAATTATTATATCATTGATATTCGTACAGCAGCCGATTTTGCCGCCGGACATATTGCCGGAGCTGTAAACTCAACGCTTACAAACATTCTAACCACCGCTGCCGGATCAAATGGAAAACAAATTATAGTAGCTTGTTATACAGGACAAACAGCTGCACATGCGGTAATCGCTTTGCGCTTGAGCGGATACAAGAACGCCATGGTTATGAAATGGGGAATGGCCGGATGGAACACCAGTTTGGCTGCTTCGTGGACTGCAGGTATTGCGAATATTGGCAAAAATCACGCAAACTGGACAGCCGCTCCCGGGCTATTAACTTCCAATGCTACTTTTGCGGTGCCAACTATTTCTTCGGCTTCAACAAGCGGCGCAGGGATCTTAGCCGAACGTGTTACCTATATGTTGGCTAATGGATTTAAAGGCGAAACGGCTGCAAACGTCCTTACAAACCCGGGAAATTATTTTATCAATAATTATTGGACTACTACCGACGTTCAAGCTTACGGCCATATTTCCGGAGCATACAGAGTCAACCCATTGAGTATTGAAAACAACGAAATTAAAAATCTGAACCCTGCAAAAACAATTATTACTTATTGCTGGACCGGACAAACATCTTCAATGGTAACTGCTTATTTGAATATATTGGGATACAATGCTTTAAGTTTAAAATTTGGAGCCAACGGAATGATAAACGATGACCTCTTGTTGAATAAATGGGTCATTTCAGAATCAAAAGATTTTCCTTTAGTAACAAGCAAATAAGAACACTAAAAATAAATTTCAAATTATTAACTGATAAAATTTAAAATATGAAAAAGATACTAGTTCTAGTTTTACTAATACTGATGGGGTCTCCTTCGCTCTTGATTGCTCAGGGATGTATGGAAGCATCCTCGTCTGATGGTGTTCAAGTAATTGGCTATATCCAAGCACAATACGAATATCAATTCCTTGGTGATAATGTAGCTCCTTTGCACGGCCTAGCCTCAAACAACGGCTTCTATTTTGATCGTGCACGTTTAGGTGTTGTTGGAAATATTCCATACGATTTTTCCTATTATGTGATGGCTGAATTTAGTCCTACAAAAGGAGGCCCTTATTTATTAGATGCTTTTATCACTTATAAAAGGTTTGCTCCATGGATTAATGTGTCTGCCGGACAATTCAAAAGTCCTTTTGGGCTTGAATTAGGAACTCCTTGCCAAAGTTTACATACCATTAACCGTTCTCGTGTCGTCAGCGAACTTGCAAGTCCATTCCGCGATTTAGGGGTATTGGTTTATGGTGGAACAGGCGAGAAAGAACTTTTCGGCCTTAAAGCAGCAAACGTTTTAGCATGGCGATTTGCAATTACCAATGGAACTGGTTTAAACTTAACTGACAATAATTCAGGGAAAGAATACACCGCCCGTTTGATCTTTACACCTATCGAAGGCGTTAGTCTTGGTGGAAGTTATAAATATGGCACTTTAAAACCATCTGACCCTACAATGGACGACGATGTTCGCAAACGCTGGGGTGCAGATATTTCTGTTGAGAAAATGAACGTGCTGGTTCAGGCCGAATATATCAACGGAAACGATCAAGGTTCTTCGCTAGTTGGTGGAGGTTGCGGCGGCACTCCAACTTTGGTAATTGGCGACTTTGTGAAAAACGGATTTTTCGTTCAGGCTTTGTATAAAATGCCTTGGAATATTCAGCCAGTAGTGAAATTTGAGTCGTACGATCCGGATGCTGATGTAACATTCAATAAGCAACAAGATTGGACCTTTGGTTTCAATTACTTTTTTAATGAATGGACTCGCCTTCAGGTAAACTATGTGTACAGAGCCGAAGAAAGTTCTGCCGATGTTTTGGCCGATTGGCACGAAGTTGAAAACGATTTCTTTGTTGTACAATTACAAGTGAAATTTTAATTAAGAACACCATACTTCCGGAAGGAAACTTATAAAAATGAAAAAATGAAAAAAATGAAAAATCTAAAACAATTTTATGTGCTAATGCTCGCGTTT
>DYSK01000062.1 GCA_020718315.1 Draconibacterium orientale | reverse complement strand
AGAAAGAAGCGAATTATCCGGAAGTACTCGCAAACTTAAACGTCAAAAAGGTACCGGTACCGCTCGTTCGGGCGATATCAAATCTCCTTTGTTTAGAGGCGGGGCTCGTGTTTTTGGCCCACATCCTAGAGATTATCATTTCAAATTGAACAAGAAACTCAAAAAGCTAGCCCGCTTATCTGCTTTGGCCTATAAAGCCAAAGACCAAGCGATTTATGTTTTGGAGGATTTTAATTTTGAAGCACCTAAAACCCAAAAAATGGTCGAATTGCTCAACAATTTGAAAATGAATGATGAAAAGACACTTTTAGTGTTGAATGATTTAAATAAAAACATATATTTGTCGACTCGAAATTTAGCTGGAGTAAAAATCACAAGGGTTTCAGATTTAAATACTTACGATATTCTTGATGCCAAGAAGATGCTGATAGTTGAAAGCAGTGTAAGTGCGTTTGAACAATTGTTATAAAGCTAAAAAGGAGAAGCAAATACAAAAAGCTTACAAATATGGGTATTATTATTAAGCCGATTATCACAGAAAAAATGACAGCTGTATCTGAAAAGATGCCAACACGCTACGGTTTTCTTGTTGACAAACACGCCAACAAAATTCAAATAAAGCAAGCTGTAAAAGAACTCTATGGAAAGGAAGTGGTGGATGTTAACACTATGAATTATAGTGGAAAACATAAAAGCCGAAATACTAAAAGTGGAGTTATCTCTGGTAAAACAAAGGCAGTTAAGAAGGCTATCGTCACATTAGCCGAAGGTGAAACAATTGATTTTTATAGCAATATTTAAATAGATGGCTCTAAAAAAATTCAGACCAACAACCCCCAGTCAGCGCTTTAAAATTATCAGCGCATTTGACACTATTACAACCTCTAAACCCGAAAAGAGCTTATTGGCACCAAAAATGAAATCTGGTGGTAGAAATAGTGAAGGGAAGATGACTATGCGCTATGTAGGTGGCGGTCATAAACAAAAATACAGAATAATCGACTTTAAACGGGATAAAGAAGGTATTCCTGCAACTGTCAAAACCATTGAGTACGATCCAAATCGTTCAGCTCGTATTGCACTTGTTGCATACACTGATGGCGAAAAAAGGTATATTGTAGCTCCTCAAGGTTTAGAAGTAGGAACAGTTTTAAATTCCGGTATAGGTGTGGCTCCAGAAATTGGAAACACTTTATACTTAAGTGAAGTTCCTTTTGGAACAATCATTCATAATATAGAGTTGCGTCCGGGACAAGGTGCAAAAATGGCCCGAAGTGCCGGGTCTTATGCACAGCTCATGTCTCGTGATGGCAAATACGCTATTATTAAACTTCCTTCCGGAGAAACACGTATGATTTTGCAAGCCTGTAAGGCAACCATTGGAATTGTTTCCAATGCCGAACATAACCTTGAGCGTTCCGGAAAAGCCGGAAGAAGCCGTTGGTTAGGCCGTCGTCCTCGTGTTCGTGGTGTAGTGATGAATCCTGTCGATCACCCAATGGGTGGTGGTGAAGGTAGAGCAACCGGTGGTCATCCAAGATCACGCAAAGGTACTCCTGCCAAAGGATTTAGAACCCGCGATAAGAAGAAGGATAGCAATAAGTATATTATCGAAAGAAGAAAGAAATAATAAAGTATAAAACTTTAATACTATGAGTCGTTCATTAAAAAAAGGACCTTTTATACATTACAAACTCGAAAAGCGAGTGATGGACAATGTTGAAGCAGACAAAAAGACCGTGATTAAAACTTGGTCAAGAGCTTCAATGATTTCTCCTGATTTTGTCGGTCAAACTATAGCTGTACACAATGGGAATAAATTTATTCCAGTGTATGTTACAGAAAATATGGTAGGTCATAAATTAGGAGAATTTGCCCCAACACGCATCTTTAGAGGTCATGCAGGGAGTAAAAATAAAGGTAAAAAATAAAGAAGATTTAGGCTATGGGAGCTAGAAAACATAATACCGCAGAAAAAGCCAAGGAAATGAAAAAAAGCGTGGCTTTTGCGAAATTAAATAACTGCCCGACATCTCCCCGAAAAATGAGATTGGTTGCAGGTTTAGTAAGAGGCGAAGGAGTTGAAAAATCATTGTATATTTTAAAACATTCTCCAAAAGAAGCTTCTAATAGGTTGTACAAATTGCTATTATCGGCAGTGTCGAATTGGCAAGCCAAAAATGATGGTCAGCGCATAGAAGACGCAAATCTTTATGTTAAAGAAGTTTTCGTTGATAGTGCTCGGATGTTGAAACGTGTTCAACCCGCACCTCAAGGACGTGCACACCGTGTTCGTAAACGTTCTAATCACGTTACACTTATCGTGGATAGTAGAGTAATTGTAGAAGAAACTAATTCAAGTAAATAAATTTAGATAAATGGGACAAAAAACGAATCCAATCGGATTAAGGTTAGGAATCATCAAAGGATGGGACTCTAATTGGTATGGGGGAAAAAGTTTTGAAGCCAAACTTGTGGAAGACGATAAAATCAGAAAATATTTAACTGCTCGTTTATCTAAAGCAAGTATTTCAAAAATCACCATTGAACGTACGCTTAAATTAGTTACAGTAACTATTCATACAGCTCGTCCAGGTATTATTATTGGCAAAGGTGGCCAAGAAGTGGATAAAATCAAAGAGGAGTTGAAAAAGCACACTGGAAAAGAAGTTCAAATAAATATCTCTGAAATAAAACGCCCTGAATTGGATGCAACACTGGTGGCACGAAATGTAGCCAGTCAAATTGAAGGACGTATTTCATTCCGTAGAGCTATTAAAACTTCCATTGCTTCCACTATGCGTGTTGGTGCCGAAGGAATCAAAGTAATGATTTCCGGTCGCGTTGGTGGTGCTGAGATGGCTCGCTCCGAAATGTATAAAGAAGGAAGAATTCCTTTGCATACACTTCGTGCCGACATTGATTACGCTTTAGCTGAAGCTCATACTACCTATGGAATAATAGGAATAAAAGTATGGATTTGTAAAGGCGAAATATACGGAAAGCCAGAATTGGTGCCAACAGCTGCCAAGACTGAAAACAAAGGAGGGCCTAAACACCCACAAAATCCTAGAAGAAGAAAATAATATTAACATTTAAGAATTATAGAAATGTTACAACCCAAGAAAACAAAGTTTAGAAAACAACAAAAGGGAAAAATGAAAGGAAATTCCGAAAGAGGAAACCAACTTGCATTTGGATCTTTTGGAATAAAAGCATTGGATGAAGCTTGGTTAACAGGTCGTCAAATCGAATCCGCTCGTCAAGCCATCACACGGAAAATGAAACGTGAAGGTCAACTTTGGATTCGTATTTTCCCCGACAAACCTGTTACTAAAAAACCTGCCGAAGTACGTATGGGTAAAGGTAAAGGAGCCCCAGAATTATTCGTAGCACGTGTTTCTCCAGGAAGAATAATTTTTGAGTCTGAAGGCGTTAATTTAGAAACAGCGAAAGAAGCCATGCGTCTTGGCTCTCAGAAGCTCCCTATAATGACCAAATTTATTGTTAGACGGGATTACGTAGAAGCTTAAAAATAGAAACTATGAAAAATTCGGAGATAAGAGAATTATCTACAAAAGATATTCATGAGAGATTGGAAGATGCTCGTACTCAATATGAGAAGGCGAAGTTAAATCACGCGGTTTCTCCATTGGAAAATACCAATGTTTTGAATAACATGAAAGTAACAGTCGCCCGGCTCTTAACGGAACTTCGCCAAAGAGCAATGGTAGAACAATCTAAATAATACAAGAAGATGGAAAGAAATCTGAGAAAAGAAAGAACAGGTCTTGTTGTGAGTGACAAAATGGATAAATCCATTACCGTTGTAATCGAGCGTAAAGAAAAGCACCCAATCTACGGTAAGTTTGTTAAGAGAACCAAAAAGTTCATTGCGCACGACGAAAACAACGATTGTAACATTGGCGATACTGTAAAAATTGCAGAAACACGCCCAATGAGCAAAAATAAGTGTTGGAGATTAGTAGAAATTTTAGAAAGAGCTAAGTAATCATGGTACAACAAGAAAGTAGATGTGCAGTTGCCGACAACAGTGGCGCTAAAGAAGTCTTGGTTATTCGTGTTCTTGGCGGAACCGGAAAACGCTATGCTTCTATTGGCGACAAAGTAGTGGTTACCGTTAAAAGCGCCATCCCTTCAGGAAACATTAAAAAAGGAACTGTTGCAAAAGCAGTCGTAGTTAGAGTGAAAAAAGAAATTAGACGTGCCGACGGATCTTATATTCGCTTTGATGACAATGCCGTAGTTCTTCTAAATAATGCAGGCGAAATGACAGGTACCCGTATTTTTGGCCCTGTGGCCAGAGAGTTAAGGGAAAAGAGTTTTATGAAAATTGTGTCTTTAGCACCAGAAGTGTTGTAAGAACTTAATGAGTATGTTTATGAAAGCGAAATTAAATATTAAAAAAGGAGATACTGTTAAAGTTCTTACCGGCGAAGACAAAAGTAAAACCGGAAGAGTTTTAAAAGTGGATACTGAGAAAGGTCGCGCTATTGTGGAAGGAATCAATATGGCTTCCAAACACACTAAGCCAAATACTGCTCACCCTCAAGGAGGCATCTTTAAACAAGAAGCCCCTATTCATGTTTCAAATTTGATGCTTGTCGATGCAAAAGGAGTTGCTAGCAAAGTAGCCATCAAAAAAGATGAAAAAACAGGTAAATCAATTCGTGTATCTAAAAAATCAGGGGAGGTTATTAAGTAATGGACTATTCACCAAGATTAAGAGATAAATACTTCACAGAAGTAATTCCTGCTTTGAAAGAACAATTCAGCTATAAAAGCAGCATGGAAGTTCCTAGAATTGTGAAAATAGCACTAAACCAAGGATTGGGAGAGGGTGTAACCGATAAAAAACGTGTCGATATTGGCGTTGACGAAATGACTTCGATAGCAGGTCAGAAAGCCGTTATCACACGTTCAAAACGAGATATTTCTAACTTCAAATTAAGAAAAGGCGTCCCAATTGGTGTACGCGTTACTTTGAGAAGAAATACAATGTACGAATTTTTGGATCGCTTAGTAAGCGTTTCAATTCCGCGTGTTCGTGACTTTAGAGGCATTAGCGAAAAAGGATTTGATGGTCGTGGAAACTTCACCTTTGGAGTTGGCGAACAAATCATTTTCCCTGAAATTGATATCGATAAAGTGGCTAAAATCAATGGTATGAATGTAACCATTGTAACCACTGCCAAAACTGATAAAGAATGCTATGCATTGCTAAAAGAATTTGGTTTTCCATTTAAAAATATTAAAAAATAGGATATGGCTAAAGAATCAATGAAAGCGAGAGAAGTGAAAAGACAAAAACTCGTTGATAAATACGCTGCCAAAAGAGCAGAACTTAAAGCTGCTGGTGATAGTGTTGGATTACAAAAATTGCCCAAAAATTCAATGCCAATACGCTTGCACAATCGTTGTAAACTAACTGGTCGTCCAAAAGGGTATATGCGTCAATTTGGAGTATCCCGTATCAATTTCCGCGAAATGGCCAACAATGGCCTTATCCCCGGAATAAAAAAAGCCAGCTGGTAGTTCATAATACAGTAAGAAAATTTTAGAAAGAGGATAAAATGAATACAGATCCAATTGCAGATTATTTAACAAGAATTAGAAATGCCGTTAGCGCAGAACATAGAATTGTAGAAATTCCAACTTCAAGCGTTAAAAAAGCCATCACTAAGATTTTGTTCGAAAAAGGATACATTCTTCAGTACAAGTTCGAAAACGAAGGTACCATAGATAGCTCTATCAAAATTGCATTGAAATATCATCCACAAAGCAAAGTGAATGCGATTAGCAAAATTGTGAGAGTTAGTAAACCGGGCTTGAGAAAATATGTAAACAGTAAAGAATTGCCACGCGTATTAAACGGACTTGGTATAGCAATCATTTCTACTTCACAAGGAGTTATGACTGATAAAGAAGCCAAAAAGTTAAACATTGGCGGAGAAGTATTGTGTTACGTTAGTTAATTTAGGAGAAAGCGACATGTCAAGAATCGGAAAATTAGCGATAAAAATTCCTAGCGGAGTAAGCGTTCAGGTGAATGCAAATGAAGTTACGGTAAAAGGAAAATTAGGTGAGTTGAAACAGAAAATAGATGCTTCTATTACTGTAACCGTTGACGGAGACGAAATTAAACTAGATCGTAGCAACGAATCGATCGAAGTGCGTTCAAAACACGGATTGTATCGCTCATTAGTTGCAAATATGGTTGAAGGCGTTTCTGAAGGTTTTAAAACCGTTCAAGAATTCGTAGGTGTTGGATATAAAGTAGAGGTTCAAGGACAGGTTTTAGAAATGGCTTTGGGTTACTCTCACTACATTCTCCTAGCCCTGCCGCCCGAAGTGAAAGCAGAATCCACTAACGAAAGAGGTAAAAACCCCACACTTATTATGCGTAGCCATGATAAACAATTGTTGGGGCAAATAGCCGCCAAAGTTAGAAGCTTGCGCAAACCAGAACCATACAAAGGAAAAGGAATCAAATTCCAAGGCGAAGTTCTCAGAAAGAAAATGGGAAAATCGGCCTCAAAATAAGTATTAATCTCGCCTGGTGTTTAGCCAGGTTTATGAAGGTCTTTAGAAATGAAAGTAAAGAACAGAAAAGAGTATCGCAGACTGAAAATTAAAAGACGGATCAGAAAAAAATCATTTGGTTTGATCGAACGTCCTAGAATGTCTGTTTATAGAAGTAACAAACAAATCTATGTTCAACTAATTGACGATCAAAACGGCAGAACATTGGTAGCCGCTTCTTCTCGCGAAGAAGAAATTGTATCTCAAAAAGTAACAAAAATTGAACAAGCAGCTCTAGTTGGAAAATTAGTAGCAAGCAAAGCAAAAGAAGCAGGTATTGAAGAAGTTATTTTTGATAGAAATGGCTATTTGTACCATGGAAGAGTTAAATCATTGGCTGACGCTGCCAGAGAAGGCGGCCTTAAATTTTAATAAAGTATGTCAAACGCGAATGTAAAAAGAGTTAAATCCAGCGAAATCGAATTTAAAGATAAAGTGGTAAGCATTCAACGTGTTACGAAAGTAACAAAAGGAGGAAGAACTTTCAGTTTTTCAGCTGTCGTTGTTGTTGGAAATGAAAATGGTGTGGTTGGCTACGGTTTAGGAAAAGCAAATGAAGTTACGGCTGCAATTGCAAAAGGAATTGACGATGCTAAGAAAAATCTTATAAAAGTTCCTATTCTTCACGGTACTTTACCCCACGAACAAGCTGCAAAATATAGCGGCGCTCGTGTATTCATCAAGCCTGCTACCCCAGGAACAGGTGTAATTGCCGGCGGTGCTATGCGCGCTGTATTGGAGAGTGTTGGCGTTCACGACGTTTTAGCAAAATCAAAAGGTTCGTCAAATCCGCACTCAGTGGTAAAAGCAACTATAGCCGCTTTAAGCCTGTTGCGCGACGCTAAAACAATAGCTCAACTACGCAATGTAGATTTAAACACAGTTTTTAACGGATAATAAACTGCAGGACTATGGAATACAAGAAAGCTAAAATAACTCAGGTACGAAGCAATATTGGTCGGCCTGCTATACAGAAAAGAACACTCGAAGCCCTTGGCCTGAAAGGCATAAGTCAGTCGAAAGAAGTTGTTCTAACTCCCCAAGTGGAGGGAATGATAAATAAAGTGAAGCATTTGCTTTCAGTTGAAGAAATATAAAATCATTGACTAATGGATTTAAGTAATTTAAAACCTGCGGAAGGTTCAGTAAAAGATAACAAACGAGTTGGTAGAGGTCAAGGTTCAACAAGAGGCGGAACTTCTACACGTGGACACAAAGGCGCGAAATCTCGTTCTGGTTATAAACGTAAAATTGGTTTCGAAGGTGGGCAAATGCCGTTGCAACGAAGAGTTCCAAAATTTGGCTTCAAAAATATCAATCGTATTGAATATCAAGGAATCAATTTGGATACACTACAAAAATTAGCCATTGAAAAGGGAATTAATGCTTTTACACAAGAAGTATTAATCGAACTGGGTTTAGTGAGAAAGAGCGAACGAATCAAAATATTAGGAAGAGGTGAACTGATTTCTAAAATTGATGTAACGGCTCACGCTTTTACTAAAACAGCCATCAAAGCCATCGAAGAACAAGGCGGAACTGCCAATACTATTCAAAACTAAATTTTATGAAAAAATTAATCGAGACTATTAGAAATATCTCTAAGATAGATGAGCTTCGGACACGAATTCTCTATACTATTGGTATTATTCTTATTTATCGTTTAGGTTCATATGTGGTGCTTCCCGGAGTAGATCCAAGTGCATTAGAAAACCTCAAAAATCAAACCAGCAGTGGCTTATTAGGGTTGTTAAATATGTTCTCCGGCGGCGCCTTTTCAAATGCTTCTATTTTCGCATTAGGGATTATGCCTTATATTTCTGCATCAATTGTTATTCAATTGTTAGGAATGGCCATTCCCTATTTCCAAAAACTACAAAAAGAAGGCGAAAGCGGACGGAACAAAATCAATCAAATTACCCGTTATCTTACGGTTGCAATCACTGGTTTTCAAGCACCTAGTTACATTGCCAATTTGATAAATCAACTTCCTCCCGAAGCAATCAGTCCATTTGATCCAAACATTACTTCCCCAACTACATTCTTCTGGGTTTCTTCTATCGTGATTTTGATTGCCGGAACTATGTTTGTAATGTGGTTAGGCGAAAAAATTACTGACAAAGGAATTGGAAATGGAATCTCTCTTATCATTATGATAGGTATTATAGCTCGATTGCCTTTTGCACTTATGGGTGAATTCGTTTCCCGTATGGAACAACAAGGTGGTGGATTGGTGGTATTTATTTTAGAGATCGCATTCTTAGTGTTGGTTATCTTGCTAACGATTCTGCTGGTTCAAGGAACTCGACGAATTCCGGTGCAATATGCCAAACGGATTGTGGGCAATAAACAATATGGTGGAGTTCGCCAGTACATTCCTTTAAAAGTGAATGCTGCCGGTGTTATGCCTATCATCTTTGCGCAAGCAATCATGTTTTTGCCCATCACTTTAGTGGGATTTGCCGAGTCTGAATCATTGTCGGGTTTTGCTGCTACTTTTTCAAATATGAACGGATTTTGGTACAATTTGGTATTTGCTTTAATGATTATCATTTTCACCTATTTCTATACAGCCGTTACCATTAACCCGAATCAAATGGCTGAAGATATGAAAAAGAATGGCGGTTTCATCCCCGGTGTTAAACCCGGAAAACGGACAGCCGAATTTTTGGACGACGTCATGTCTAAGATTACTTTACCTGGTTCAGTATTTTTAGCTTTCGTGGCCATTATGCCCGCCTTTGTTTCTGTGATTGGTGTAAATCAGGCATTTGCAAATTTCTACGGTGGCACATCGCTCTTAATTTTAGTAGGTGTAGTTTTAGATACACTTCAACAAGTTGAAAGCCATTTGTTGATGCGTCATTACGATGGTTTAACTAAATCTGGCAGAATAAAAGGCAGAAATAGTTCAGGATTGTAGTTCTATGTCGCAAGGTTCAATTCAATACAAAACCGAAACGGAAATAGAACTACTCAGAGAAAGTTCTTTACTTGTTGGTAAAACATTGGCAGAGGTGGCCAAAATTTTAAAGCCCGGTGTTAGCACCAAAGCTTTAGATCAATTGGCCGAAACCTTTATTCGCGATCATTTTGCTTTGCCCGGTTTTAAAGGTTATGGTGGATTTCCTGCTACACTTTGTATTTCGATAAATGATGAAGTAGTTCATGGAATTCCTGGAAATAGAATTGTGCAGGATGGCGACATAGTTTCAATAGATTGTGGAACATACAAAAACGGTTATTACGGCGACTCGGCCTATACATTTGCTGTTGGAGAAGTGAAACCGGAAGTGAAACTGCTGTTGCAACGAACAAAAGAATCGCTGTATCTTGCCATCGAACAAGCAATTGTCGGAAAACGCGTTGGCGATATCGGCTTTGCAGTTCAAAACTATTGCGAACAATTTGGCTACGGCATTGTTCGGGATTTAGTGGGTCATGGTGTTGGGAAAAACTTGCACGAAAAACCAGAAATCCCTAATTTTGGACGCCGAGGAACTGGAGCTAAATTAAGCGAAGGAATGGTGATTGCAATAGAACCTATGATTACCTTAGGCGACTACAATGTGAAACAAGACAGTGATGGTTGGACCATGCGTACAATAGACGGATTGCCAGCAGCACATTTTGAACACGAAGTGGCCATCAGAAAAGGAAAAGCAGATGTTTTATCCACATTCAGTTATATTGAAGAAGTATTAAATAAGCAATAAAAAAGCAATAAAATAAAAGTGTATGGCTAAACAAATGTCAATAGAACAAGATGGTACGGTTATAGAAAGCTTAGGCAACGCTATGTTTCGTGTCGAGTTCGAAAATGGACATCAAATTACCGCACATATTTCTGGTAAAATGCGCATGCACTACATTAAAATTTTACCGGGTGACCGCGTTAAAGTGGAAATGTCGCCTTACGACTTATCAAAAGGAAGAATAACATTTAGATATAAATAAGAAGACGATGAAAATAAGAGCATCAGTAAAGAAAAGAACTCCCGATTGCAAAATCGTGAGCAGAAAAGGTAGATTATACGTAATTAACAAAAAAAATCCTAAGTTTAAACAACGTCAAGGATAATTAATTTATAATATTAGATTATATGGCTAGGATTGCAGGTATTGATTTACCAAAACAAAAAAGAGGAGAGATTGGGCTAACTTACATCTACGGAATAGGTAGAAGCAGAGCACAGAAAATTCTGACAGAAGCCAATGTAGATTGGTCGAAAAAAGTGCAGGATTGGAGTGACGAAGATCAGCAAACAATCCGTTCCATTATTGGTTCAAATTATAGAGTAGAAGGTGAACTCCGTTCGGAAACTCAAATGAACATCAAGCGATTGATGGACATTGGAAGCTACCGTGGTATTCGCCATCGGTCTGGTTTGCCTTTAAGGGGCCAATCAACAAAAAATAATGCTAGAACTCGTAAAGGACGGAAGAAAACAGTTGCTGGTAAGAAAAAAGTAACCAAATAGTAGGTGAACTTTAGCAAAATCTTTAATGATTAGTAATAGTTTAAATTATGGCAAAAAAGACAAAAAAAGTTACTAAAAAACGTGTAGTAAAAATTGAGCCTATTGGAAAAGCATTTATCAATGCTTCTTTCAACAACATTATTATTTCTTTAACCAATAATAATGGTCAGGTTATCTCTTGGGCTTCTGCCGGAAAAATGGGTTTTAGAGGAAGTAAGAAAAATACTCCTTATGCAGCTCAACTTGCCGCAACAGATTGTTCCAAAGTAGCCTTCGACCTTGGTCTAAGAAAAGTAAAAGTGTATGTAAAAGGCCCAGGTGCTGGTCGCGATAGCGCAATCCGTACTATTCATACTGCAGGAATTGAAGTAACCGAAATTAAGGACGTTACACCATTGCCACACAATGGATGTAGACCTCCAAAAAGAAGAAGAGTTTAAGTTTTGTAATAAAAACGATTTGTTTAATTTGTGCAGCTTTACTGATAATTTTTTAGCTGTACTTTAAAAAGTAATAAATATGGCAAGATACATTGGTCCAAAGACCAAAATTGCACGCAGGTTCAACGATCCGATTTTTGGACCTGATAAGTCCTATGAGAAGAAAAATTATCCTCCCGGACAACATGGAAATAGTCGTAGAAGAGGAAAAGTCTCTGAATACGGTATCCAATTAAAAGAAAAACAAAAAGCCAAATACACCTATGGTGTTTTGGAAAAACAATTTAGAAACCTATTTAATAAAGCAGCCAGTAAACAAGGTATTACAGGTGA
>DYSK01000003.1 GCA_020718315.1 Draconibacterium orientale | reverse complement strand
ATTTAATATATCAAAATAGCTAAGTATTTTTATATCTTTGCAAGCGTACACAAAAACATATTGGTATGGAATTATTTGTAATCTTATCCCTTCCCGGCATTTGGTCAACACTCTTAATTGTGGTAGTTGTGTTATTAGTATTTGGCGGCAAAAAGATTCCAGAGTTGATGAGAGGTATTGGCAGTGGAATCAATGAATTTAAAAAAGGTCTTGCTGGCGACGATAAAGAAGAACCCAAAAAGAATAAAGAAGAATAGAGCAAAAAAGCGGTGAATTCACCGCTTTTTGTTATTTAACCTGCAATACATATGCGTCAAATTCGGCTCGTTCCTGTACCGGAGTTAAAGTCCTCAAAGCTTCTGTCTGCGTTCTAAACGGACCAATTACCACTTTGAAAAACGAATTCCCCTGAGGAACAAAATCAGGAATCCAATAGTACAGCGCATCAAAACCTTTTGTTTTTAGAAATGCTATCTTGACTTCGGCTTGCTTTTCCGTTTTAACAGCATAACAGGCTACAAAAAACGCCGGCAATTGTAGATTTCCCGGTACAATGAGGCCTAACCCATTGGTGGATACAGTGGAAGAATCGGGGCTACTGGCATTTGTTGCTTTTTCTGTATTCGTGCTCGTAGTTTCCGCATTTGAATCAACAAGCCTTGCCGTTTTCGAATCGGGCAGGCTGATTTCATTCAATTCGGGCTCTGTAAATTTTGCATTTTCGGTAGCTGTTTTAGGGGCGGATCGAAGTATAAATAGATAGTACGCTACCAAAAGCATGATCATAATCAAAACTACAATTCCGAAAATGTAAAGAAAAGATTTCTTGTTTGAGGGCTTTGTTGAATGGCGGGGACTGGAAGAGAATGGCGCTCTCTGCTGTTCGTCAAACCAGTTATTTTCTTTCGTTTGTTGGGAATGCTTTTTTGAATTTTGGTGTTGAATTGGTGTTGGATCCAAATTTTCAAATTCAATTTCGGGATGTTGATTTTCTACAATTTCTTCAGAAATCCATTGGCTGGGGATTTCCGTTTTCGATTGGGCATCTTCCGGAATTTCTCTGCTTTCTTTGAAGGAAACCTCGTCAATTTCTTCGGCTTCAATTGGTTCTGGTGCTTTGTCTTCAATCGGCGAAGGAAATCCGTCAGTTACATCATCCAGCTTTTGCGGTTCATTCGTGTTTTCGGACAAAATTTCTTCCTCTATTTTTGCCGAATCCATTTTCTCTTTTTCATCAGCTCTTTTTTCTTTGGCCGCTGTTTGTGATTTGATTCGCGCCAAAGCCTCTTCAATTATTTTTTTACTATCCGAAACCGGTTTCTTGCTTGAATATTTCGCTTTTTGACTGATATAGAACTGTTTCTCATTGCCTTTGTATCTCGAAAGGAAATAATCGATTTGCTTTATTCGCTCGGGATCGAATTCAGAATACAAATCAATCAGTAATTTTTTATAATCTTCCATATTGTTCGTGGCTTAAGCAGAAAAAATGTAGTGGCCTTTATCTTCAACCTTTAGCAAATATACAAATTATCCATGCGCTTTTTTTAAATTTTTCCTGCATCTTCTCGCCCTAACCTCATCTTCAATTCGATAATCAGTGATCTTCGAATCGTTCATCAACCAATATTCTCAATATCATATTAGACAATGAAAGCAAAAAATGGCACAAGCTGTTTAATTCCTAATTCATAGCGTTTCAAAGTTTTAGTAAAATTTAATTCATTTCGAATGAGGTATTCATTTTTTAGCTATTTTTGAAAAAGCAAGGAGAATCTTAATGAGAAATTGGATAATTATCCATTTTTATATTATTTTTGTCCGCAAATTTTACTGACTAAAAAGTCGAAAATCAAAGCAATTAGATAGCGGATCAACACAATTAGCCTATTTTAGATTAGTTACTGAGGTCCGTAAAAATAAAGGACTCTTAGATTTAAGAGTCTTTGTCTGTTTATATTAATAAAGAAAAAATGTTGTCATGGCAGAAACAAAATATTTTACGGAAGACGGATTACAGAAGCTTCGCAATGAAGTAGATGAATTGATTCGTATTCAACGTCCTGCAATCTCGCGACAAATAGCCGAAGCCCGCGACAAAGGTGATTTATCAGAAAATGCAGAATACGATGCCGCAAAGGAAGCTCAAGGCTTGTTAGAAATGAAAATTTCTAAACTTCAAGATACCATTCGAAACGCCCGTATTATCGACGAGTCTAAGATGGATGTTTCAAAAGTTTTGATTTTGTCCACAGTTAAAATGAAGAATCTGAAAAACGGCGCAGTCATGGCCTATACCATTGTCCCTGAAAACGAAGCCGACCTGAAAAAAGGCAAATTATCTGTTAGCTCTCCAATAGCCAAAGGCTTACTCGGAAAAAAGGCAGGCAATAAAGTAGAAATTGATATCCCGGCCGGAAAAATAACGTTTGAAATTATTGAAGTAAGTCGTTAAAATATTTTCTTATGTCAAGTACCTTCACAAAAATTGTTCAAGGCGAAATCTCTTCCTATAAAATTGCAGAAGACGATACGTATTTTGCTTTTTTAGACATCAATCCATTGGCAAAAGGGCATACATTGGTTATTCCCAAAAAGGAAACGAATTATATTTTTGCAATGGGAGATGATGAGTTGGCCGGCTTGATGCTATTCGCAAAAAAAATCGCCTTAGCCCTCGAAAGTGTTGTGCCCTGTAAACGAATTGGAGTAGCAGTTTTGGGTTTAGAAGTTGCTCATACACACATTCATTTGGTTCCAATAAATACCGTTTACGACATCGATTTCAAACAGCCCAAGCTCTCGTTTACGCCTCAAGAATTGGAAGCCCTTTGCCAAGCAATCGCCTCTAAAGTAGTCTAACGAATGAAAATAAAATCCATCTTCAACAAAACCAATTTATTTCTATTGGCTTTTTCGTTCGCTCTGAGTTTTGCCCAAGCGCAAGAAAAAAGAACCAAATTTATCATTCGGACGAATTTGGGCGATATGGAAGGAGAGTTGTTCAACGAAACCCCTATGCACAAAGCCAATTTCATCAAATTGCTGAAGCAAGGCTGGTACAACAATTCCAATTTTCACCGCGTAATCAATCATTTTATGATACAAGGCGGGCAAAATGCCGACGGGAGAGAAGATGCCAATTATACCGTTCCGTCCGAATTCAGACCAGATAAATATCCACACTTAAAAGGCATGTTGGCCGCTGCAAGAGAAGGCGACAATATAAACCCAACCAAAGCCAGTTCTGCAGCACAATTTTACATTGTTCAGGGAAAAATAATCACATTGGAACAAATCGCCGCCTTTGAATTGAAAATAAATTCCGAGAGGAAGCGTATTGCCATCGAAAATTATATTTTATTTCCGGGAAATGAAAAATGGCTATATAAAATTGATGCCCTTTCAAAAGCAGGAAATGCTTTAGCCATTGCACAAACAAAAGAAGAAGTGTATAAAGAAATGCTTACGAAAGGAGAAGCGCCTTCCGTTTTTAAGTATACCGAAGAACAAAAGAAAATATATTCATCAATAGGAGGAACACCGCATTTGGACGACTCTTATACCGTTTATGGTAGAATAACCGAAGGACTGGACGTTTTAGACAAAATAGCCGCTACGCCCGTTTCGGGCAGCAAGCCCATCGAAAAAGTAGTGATGAAAATAGAACTAATTGAGAAATAACACCATGAAAGAACAAGTTCTAAGCTATATCGAAAAAATCAAATCCGTTTCGTTCGAAAAAATGGACGATTTAGAATCTTTTCGCATCCAATATTTAGGAAAAAAGGGAATTATTCCTGCACTTTTTGCCGATTTTAAGAAGGTGGCTGCTGCTGATCGAAAAGAAATGGGTGTTTTGCTGAACGACCTCAAACAGGCCGTAACAACGAAAATAGATGAAGCAAAAGATTTGATTGAAAATCTGATTCAGCACATCGAATCGAGCAACGATTTAAGTCTGCCTGTTAGCAAAGAAATAGGAACCAGACATCCTTTGTCTTTGGTTCGAAATGAAATTATCGAAATTTTTGCCCGAATTGGTTTTACAGTTGAAGAAGGACCTGAAATAGAGGACGATTGGCACAACTTTACCGCCCTTAATTTTCCGGAAGAACATCCTGCGCGAGATATGCAAGATACATTTTTTATCGAAAAATCGCCCGATATCGCTTTGCGCACACATACCTCATCCGTTCAAGTAAGGGTAATGGAAAATAATCAAGCGCCTATTCGTAGTATTTTTCCAGGAAGAGTTTTTCGCAACGAAGCCATCTCGGCGCGCGCTCATTGCATTTTCCACCAAGTAGAGGGCTTGTATATCGACGAAAACGTGAGTTTTGCCGATTTAAAACAAACATTGATGTATTTTGCGAAAGAAATGTTCGGAGAGAATACCGGCATTCGTTTGCGCCCTTCCTATTTTCCTTTTACCGAGCCCTCGGCCGAAATGGATATTTCCTGCCATATTTGCGGTGGAAAAGGCTGTAATATTTGTAAATATACCGGCTGGGTAGAAATTCTTGGCTGCGGCATGGTTGATCCGAACGTATTGACCAATGCCGGAATTGACGCCGAAAAATACACTGGTTTTGCTTTTGGTATGGGAATAGAACGCATTACTATGCTCAAATATCAAATCAAAGATTTGCGTTTGTTTTTCGAAAACGATCTGCGCTTTTTACAACAATTTGAAAGCGCAATCTAAAATTCGTTTTCTTTGTTTTTGACAGCAAAATGAAAAATACGACGATTTGTGCTTTTTCCGAATGATTCATTTTGTAAAAACGCCTTTCGTTTATGATTTTTAGACCGAGTTTTTAACAAATAAGTTCCGTGGAGTCTGTTTCCATTTTTAGCATATACAATTGTTTTTCAGATGATTCAGGTCTCATGTAAATAAATTTATCTGGGTATTCGGTATCCTAAATATAAATTATGTTAAAAACTTGCAATGAGGCTGAAATAGGCTTATTTTTACAGCGTCTAAATAAGGAAAGACATAACTGTTTAAGTTGTAGTTTTTTTCATATTTTTTTATTTGGTTAAATGTGTTTATATGCTGAAGAAACCGCGCATCCCCTGCTGCGGTTTCTTTGTTTTTTTCCAAGTCAGCAAACAGTAAGTATTTTTTCGTTCCGGTAGATTGAAATAACTGGATAATTTGTTTCAAATAAAATTGGCGACTTTTCGATAATCAAAAAAAAAGACCGCTTCGTACAAAAGCAGTCTTTTCAAAAAGTTTAATTCTCTTTACAAAATCAGCATGGCGTCGCCATAAGTGAAGAAGCGGTATTTTTTATCAACGGCTTCTTTGTAGGCTTTCATCACAAAATCATATCCTCCAAAAGCCGCTACCATCATCAACATAGACGAATAAGGCAAATGAAAATTTGTTACCATTGCATTGGCAATTCTAAAATCGTATGGAGGGAAAACAAAGCGATTGGTCCATCCATCAAATGGTTTTAGATGCCCGGAAATAGATGTGGACGATTCCATTGCTTTCATTACAGTAGTTCCTACTGCACAAACCTTGCGTTTTCCGTCAATCGACTTATTTACAATATCCGAAGCTTCTTGGCTAATGTAAAGCTCTTCGGAATCCATTTTATGTTTGGTCAAATCTTCCACCTCGATGGTTCGGAAATTTCCTAAGCCAGCATGAAGCGTGATTTCGGCAAAATTTACACCTTGTAATTCCAATCGTTTCAGTAGTTCTCGGCTAAAATGCAATCCGGCAGTTGGCGCCACAACAGCACCTTCGTGTTTTGCAAAAATGGTTTGATAACGCTCTTCGTCCAGCGGTTCTATTGGACGCGTATGAATCTTTGGCAAAGGTGTTTCGCCAAGATGTTTCAATGTTTTTTTGAAATCTTCGTACGATCCATCAAATAAAAAGCGCAATGTACGACCTCTTGAGGTGGTATTGTCGATTACTTCTGCCACCAATTCGTCATTACCAAAATAGAGTTTATTTCCAATTCGAATTTTACGTGCAGGATCAACCAACACATCCCACAAGCGAGATTCGCGATTCAATTCGCGTAGCAAAAACACTTCAATTTTTGCGCCTGTTTTTTCTTTTTCGCCATACAGACGAGCCGGAAAAACTTTGGTATTGTTCAAAGTAAACACATCACCATCGCCAAAATAATCGAGAATATCTTTAAAGTTGCGATGTTCAATTTGTTGAGTAGCACGATTCAAAACCATTAATCTTGATTCGTCGCGATTTTCTGTTGGGTAATTTGCAATTAATTCGTCGGGTAATTTAAACTTGAATTTTGATAGTTTCATGTAAGGCTTTTATATTAAAAACACTTTGTTTCTTTCTGTACTCCTTTTGTACTCTAATAGACAATCTACAAAACGGGGTGCAAAAGTAATGTTTTTTATGGCGCTTGTCAAGACTTAATTGTTTTATTTTTAACTTGTTCCATTCTTCTTCAAAAATGTTTAAAGTTCCAGATTCTGTCGTTTCACAATCATGATTTTATCGTTACCCAATTTGAGATAGCCATATTCGTAGCAAAAAAGATAAATGTGTCCCTTGCTGGTTGTCAGTGACGTGGTAAAATAGGCGTAATTAAATCCTCGCCTATTTAGAATTTGCGCGTTGACAACTATTTTGGTTTCTGTACCACAAGCACTTTCGAGTAGATCTCTATTCTTGCGCAGAATTGCATTCACCTGCCGAACATATTGATCTTTTCCGGCTTTCTTTTCGTTATTATAGGCGTTTCGGCATTGGTCGGAACAAAATTTTTTGTCGACCCTGCCCATCAGAGATTCATTGCAAAACAAACAGTGGCGTTCCATGAGATCTAATTATTGAATAAAATAACCGTTAAGACAGTACAAGTTAATAAAAATAAATGAATCTGATGATCGTTTTGATAAACTCATTTAAATTTAGACAATAAAAACAAATTTTAGCCTTGAATCGTTCGTATCGAAGTTCTTTTACGGCTTTTCTTTCAATTGAGGAATCTTAATTTGCGATTGAAGGAAAATAGCTTATTTTTGCTAGCAATATTATAAAGTTAAATTGGTTGTTTTCAAAGAATTGTTTCATTTGATGCGCCAAGAAAAGAATACAAAAAGATGTGCCTCTACAAAATTGAACGCCAAAGAAAACCCGAATCATGACAAAAATAAAATATGCTCTTTCCAAAACAGCCTTTGGTTTCTTGGCCATTGGTTTGTTTTTTTCGTCCTGCATTTCGCAGAAAGAAATTAAATATTTGCAGCCAAGTTCGCCGAATGAACTGAATAAAAGCGAATTTACACATTCTAAAATTTTGGATTATCGATTTAATTATGGCGATAACGCTTATATTAATATCCGAAGTTTGGATGAAAAGTCGAATGAAATGTTCAATTCGTCGTCGGGAAATAGAACGACGACTTCTTACAACGATGCCAGTATTTACTTGAATAGTTATACCATAGATCAAAACGGCGAAATTAATTTCCCTTTGATAGGAAAGATAACACTTGTAGGACTGACCCAACAAGAAGCCGTTGAGAAAATTCAAGCTGCCGTTGATGTCTATTTAAAAGAAACTACGGTTGTTGTAAAATTGGTAAATTTCAATATCACTTTCGTTGGCGAAGTTAGGAATCCGGGCGAATATAAAATTTACCAAGATAAGATAAATCTTTTCGAAGCCATTGCATTGGCAGGCGATGTATCCGATTACGCCAATAAAAAAGCAGTGAAACTTTTGCGTTCTACCGGCACGGGTCATCAAATGATACTGCTCGATTTAACTTCTCAAAGCATACTAGAATCGCCCTACTTCTATCTCAAGCCGAACGATGTAATTTATATCGAACCCTTACCCAGCAAACAATATGGGTTTGCAACCTTTCCATACTCGCTTTTGTTTTCAACAATTTCGAGTGTTATCTTGATCATTACTTTTTTACGAAAATAAATCCCCCTTAAGCTGTGAACGAAAATTTTAATCCGCAAGATATCTATCAAGAAGAAGCTATTGACTACAAAGCATTGTTCTTTAAATTTTATAGACATTGGTATTTCTTTGTTCTCACTATTTTCATTGCTTTGATAATCGCCTTCCTCTTCAATAAATACACCAAACCTATTTATGAAGTTTCGACAACTGTATTGGTTGAAGACAAAAATACTGCCGACCCGCAAATGTTGTTGGGCTTTGGTTTTAGAAACAATTTGCAGAATATAGAAAACGAAATTGGGAAATTGAAATCGTATCGGTTGGCCTATATTGCCGTCAAAGAACTCCCTTTTGAAGTCTCCTATTTTGGCGAAGAAAATTTTATTTCAAAAGAACTGTATAAGGAATCCCCGTTTCTGGTTGTTTACGAAACAAAACATCCTCAACCACTTACCCTCAATTTCAATATCAACATCCTTTCTTCCACTACTTTTAATCTGAGTGCAGAAGGCGAAAATATAGACCTCTACGATTATTATCTTGATAAAAAAATTGAAGGTGAAGGTCTGAAACAAATAAAACTCAACGAAGAGCATTTTTTTGGTGAGAACATAGAAACCGAACATTATAAGTTCAGGATTGAGTTGAGCGACAAATTCGACGCCAAAACAGACTTGGATCAGCGCATGTATTTTGTGTTCAACAGCATCACGGGTGTTGTTTCAAAATACAAGGGTTTTGAAATTGAGCCAATCAACAAAGAGTCGTCCATTCTGGAAATAAAACTGAAAGGCAATAATATCGAAAAATCAGTCGATTTTTTGAACAAGCTTACCGAAGTTTATTTGTCGAACGATTTGTACAAGAAAAATCAAATCTCTCTTAAAACGATTGAGTTTATCGACAGCCAATTGATGAATATCAGCTTAAGCTTGGATTCGGCACAGCAAAATTTGCAAGAATTTAGAGCCACAAACGAAGTAATGAATATCGACTATCAATCTCAGCAGACCTTTGAGTCGATGAAAGAACTTACAGGAAAGAAAGCGGAGTTGATGTTGAGCGACAAATACTATCGAAATTTGCGCGACTACATCCTTAAAGCCCAAGACAATATCGACGATATCATTGTTCCTACGGCATTGGGAATCAACGATCCGGTAATTAGCGGATTTGTAAGTAATTTGAGCAAACTTTACGACGAACGGCTTTCGCTTCTGTATAGGACTACCGAAAAAAACCCATCTCTCATTGAGCTTGATCTCAAAATAAATAATCAAAAGCGAGCCATGCTCGAAAATATTGATAACATTATCAAGACTTCGAATATTTCGCTGAAAGATATAGACGAGCGCATTCAGGTATTGGCGATAGAAATAAATAAATTGCCAATTACTCAAAGGATGCTTTTCAATATGGAGCGCAATTTTAAATTGAGCAATACCATGTATGAGTTTTTGATCAAAAAGCGTTCCGAAGCCCAAATTACAGCCGCTTCGAATCAGCCGAACAATGAAATTGTTGATCAGGCAAGACTTGACGCAGCCGGATCGCCTGTTTATCCAAAAAAATCGTTGAATTATCTAATCGCCCTCGTTTTGGGAGCTGTCCTTCCTATCGGCTATATTATGGGAAAGGATATGCTAAACGATAAAATTATTGAACGCAAAGACGTGGAATCGGTGACTAATTTGCCGATTATTGGGCATACCATTCACAGCAACAAAGAATCAAAAATTGTGGTGGCAACTTCCCCAAAATCGTCTATTGCCGAATCATTCCGCTCTATCAGAACCAATTTGCAATACCTGGCACAAGGCAAAGACCAACAAACTATTCTGATTACTTCGGATATGGTAGGAGCCGGAAAAACATATACTTCTATAAATTTGGCCAGCATATACGCTATGTATGGCAAAAAAACATTGCTCTTTGGTTTTGACTTACGCAAACCGAAAATATATCAAGACTTCGGATTGTCGAACACAGAAGGAATTTCCTCTTACTTAATCAACAAGAGCTCGCTCGAAGATATCATCCAAACCTCAACCATCGAAAATTTGGATATCATTATGGGCGGTCCGGTTCCTCCAAATCCGGCCGAGCTAATTGCTTCGAGCAAAACTGCCGAGTTGTTTGCTAAAGTAAAAGAGCTATACGACTATATAATTATTGATACTCCTCCTGTTGGATTGGTTACCGACGCTTTCCTTTTGATGAAATATGCAGATGTGAATTTATTTATTGTCCGCCAAAATTTCACCCATAAAAAAGTGTTTGCATCCATTATCAATGACATTGAAAAACGCAAAATACCAAATGTGAACATTTTAATCAACGACGTTCGCTTGTCGAGAAATGCCTACGGCTACGGTTATGGTTATGGCTACGGTTATGGTTATGGTTATGGCTACGGATATGGCTACGGATATGGATACGGATATGGCTACTATTCGGATGATAAAGACATAGAAAAGCCGTCGTTGCTAAAACGTGTATTTCAAAAATCATAAAATTTAAGGGGAGCAAATGCTTCCCTTTTTATTTTAAATATTAGTGAAATTCTTTTTGTTCTTATTCTATTTGTAATTTTACCAAATCAAATATAAGCCCATGAACATTCATTTTATCTCTGATAAACCCCTAAATATTGACAAGCTAAAAGTCATTCTCCAAGAAAATTTCAAGTTGGAACTCGCCGCCGAAACAAAGCAGCGAATCAGCAAATGCCGAAAATACTTAGATGAAAAAATAGCACTAAGTGATGAACCGATCTATGGCATCAATACGGGTTTTGGGTCGCTCTACGATAAGTCAATATCCAAATCCGATCTAAATACGCTCCAAAGAAATCTTGTAATGTCGCATGCTTGCGGATTGGGAGATGAAGTTCCGCTGGATGTGGTAAAGCTCATGCTCTTGCTAAAAATACAAAGCTTGTCGTATGGAAATTCAGGAGTGCAACTGACAACTGTGGAGCGTTTGGTTTCTTTCTACAACGAAAATATTCTGCCTCAAATATTTCAATTAGGAAGTCTTGGAGCCAGTGGCGATTTGGCCCCACTGGCACATTTGGCATTGCCATTGATTGGATTAGGAAAAGTGTACTATAAAGAAGTGTTGTGTGAGGCGGAAGCGATTAATAAAAAATTTGCTTGGGAACCTATCACATTGCAATCCAAAGAGGGACTTGCCTTGCTGAATGGAACACAGTTTATGGCAGCGTATGGAGCTTATCTTCTTATTGAAGCAAAAAAATACAATTTTTTGGCCAATTTGATTAGTGCCATCTCTTTAGATGCCTATGATGGGCGCATTGAGCCATTTCATCCAAGGGTGCATGAAATCCGTCCGCATAAAGGCCAAATAGATACCGCAAAAACAATTCGGTCTATTTTGGATGGAAGTCAAATTATTCAACAACAAAAAGTTCATGTACAGGATCCCTATTCGTTTCGATGCATTCCTCAAGTTCATGGAGCTTCACAAGACGCCATAGCGTACGTTCAAAGTGTTTTTGAAACGGAGATAAACTCGGCCACTGATAATCCTAATATTTTTCCGGATGAAGACTTAATCATCTCGGCTGGAAATTTTCATGGACAACCTTTGGCCATTTCGCTCGATTTTTTGAGCATTTCGTTGGCCGAATTGGGAAATATTTCCGAGCGCAGAATTTACCGTTTAATTTCGGGAAAGCGCGGATTACCGTCTTTTCTTGTCCACGAGCCCGGTTTAAATAGCGGATTTATGATTCCGCAATATACGGCCGCCTCCATTGTAAGCCAAAACAAACAGCTTGCTACTCCTGCTTCGGTCGACAGTATCAGTTCGTCCCAAGACCAAGAAGATCATGTGAGTATGGGTGCAAATGCGGCTACTAAAGCCTATAAAATCATGGAAAATTTGAAGCGTATTTTAGCGATAGAACTGTTCAATGCAGCTCAGGCATTGGAATTTCGCCGACCGTTAAGATCGTCTCAAAAAATAGAATCCTTTGTGGCTTTGTATCGCGATAAAGTAGAATTTATCCTTGCCGACAAGGTGATGCACGGTGAGATTGAAAAGAGCATTGCTTTCTTAGAAGCTTTTGATGTTGAAAAGTATCAATCGATTATTTGATAGATACACCTATCACCAAAACGTCGTCTAGTTGCTCATAATCAGAACGCCATTCTCTGAAAGCGGCGTGAAGAAACTCTCGCTTATCACTGGTATTTTCGATGCTGCAACTTTCTTGCAATATTGATCTGAACTTTTTGTAATTCAATTTTTTTCCATTTGGACCGCCAAACTGATCGGCATATCCATCAGTAAAAACAAAAAGTTCATCGCCTTTTTCTAATTGAATTTCATGATTTGTAAAAGTTTCTTCATCGCGAGCATGGATACCAATTGGCATTCGATCGCCTTTTTCCTCTATCAAATCATTGTTTCGAAGAATATAGAGCGGATTGTAGGCTCCGGCAAATTGAATAATATTGGTTTCTGTATCCAAAACCATCAGGGCAATGTCCATTCCGTCTTTTTGAGATTCCCCTTCGTCGGATTGATGCAAGGATTTAATCACATTTTCGCGCAAACGTTCCAAAATTGTTCCGGCAGAATATTTATTCATTCTTCCTGTTATCTCATTTAGAAACGCAATGCCAAGCATACTCATAAAAGCGCCAGGAACACCATGACCGGTACAATCGGCGGCGGCAATTATCAAATGTTTCCCTTTTTGCGAATACCAATAAAAATCTCCGCTCACAATGTCTTTTGGTAAATATAAAATAAAACAATTCGGATAGATTTTGTACAAATCTTCTTCAGGTCGCATGGTTGCGTGTTGAATTCTTTTTGCATAGTTTATACTGTCCGTAATGTGCTTGTTCTTTTCGGCCAACAATTCGTTTTTTTGCGAAATTTCAATTGTCCGTTCGGTTACTTTGTTTTCGAGAATTTCTTTTTCTTTCTGCAGCTTATAAATACGGTATCGAACAAAGCTGATAGTAGAAACCACTATAATGATTGTAACGGAAGCGATAAACCACCAAGTCATCCAAAATGGAGGGCGAACTCGAAAAGTATAGGTAGCTGGTTCTTTATTCCAGACATGATTGTTGTTTTTAGCCCGAACTTTAAAGGTATATCTTCCAAAAGACAAATTTGAAAACGAAATATTTTCTTGTTTTGTAACCGGGCGCCAATCTTCGTCCAAACCTTCCAACATCACTTGATATTCTACTGCACTTTCGTTGCTTAAAGAAATGCCATGAAAATTAAAAAGAAACGAATTCCGATCGTAAGAAAACGATTCGTTTTGAACCATCGGGTAATCCTTTAAGTTTACCTTAAGGTTAGTAATATGAATAAAAGGCTCTTTATTGTAATTTCCACTTTCGTTTTCATTAAAAATCATAAGACCATCTGTAGCCCCAAACAACACTTGTTGATTTGGCAGTTCAAGCACTGCGTTTGTCTTGGTTTCTATCCCTGTAAACCCAAGTTTATCGGTGTAATGGGTGATTAATTTTGTTTCCAAATTGTATTTATTCAGTCCGTTGCTGCTCCCAATATATAGGTTGCCGCTATGATCAAAACGCAAAAGCGTAACATAATCAGAAAGCAAGCCGCTACTTTTATCTAACATTTTTATAAGGGAGTCGTTTTCAAACCTATATACTCCATTGTAACTTCCTACCCAGATTTCGCCGTTTGGCGATTGGCCAAAACAAACGGGGGTTATACCATTCGTTTTTCCATAATATCCAATCGTGTTGTTTTCGATAAAAGACACACCGCGTCCGCGAAGACCAACCCAAAGTTTTTCTTTTGAATCGAGAAATAGAGCAGAAATATCATTTCCTCCTAGGTTATGGGTTTGCGACAATCGATAGGTTTTTCCGTTACTGATTTCGTGATTGATTAATCCATCGACGGTGGCTATGTATAAATTGTTTTTTGAGTCTATTTCGAGCCCACCCAAAAGCAATGCTTGGCGCGGTAAATTTGAATTTAAAAACGGATCGTAAATAAACACTTTACGCTTTATATCAAACTTTTGAATACCCGAAGTGGCCGTTCCAACCCACAAATTTCCGGCAGCATCTCTTCTTAGATTTCGGATTTTATCTTCGATGAGTTCGCTATTGGTTTGATTGTAAATTTTTAAAACCTCGAAAGTTCTATTGTCTTTGATCTCTACCAATGCCAATCCTAGATTTGTGCCCAGCCAAACTGTATTGTCATCGCCTTTTTCGATGGCCCAAATTTGGTTGTTTGGCAATCCGTTTTCCTCAGTAAATGCGAGAAATTGGGCACCTTTAAAAATACTAAACCCATTTTCTTGGGTGGCAATCAAAATGTTTCCTTCGGCGTCCTCGGTGATTTTCTGGATATTCATTCCTTGTAGACCGTTCGAAAGATTGTAGCTGTGTATAATTTTTTTTCCGTCTAAAACGCTAATTCCACCACCCCAAGTTCCCACCCAGATATTGCCTTTGGAATCCTGAAAAAGAGAGCTAACAAAATTTTCCGCTAAACCATCTCTTTGATCGAAAAAAATAAATTCGTCTTTTTCAAAATTATACTTATACAATCCTCCATTGTGTTTTCCAATCCATAAATTGCCATCTTTATCTTGTAAAACAGAAGTAGATAAAAAGAATGTCGGGAAATTTTTTGGTCTAAAATACTTGAAACGCGTGCTATCGACAGGGAGGTATTTTAAATCGACATTTGTAGCAAAAAAAACATCTCCATTTTTCAGACAAATGGTTTTATATATCTCATCACTAAGACCTTCCTTTCCTGTAAAGAGTTCTATTTCCTGTTCTTTACTGAGGGCATTGTGAATAAAGAAAGCACCGGCTCCAACAGTTGTAACAATCACTGTTCCTTTTGTAGCTTCACTAAAATCAGTGATTGAGCCTTTCGGGTTAATGGAGTCGTTCAGGATTTCATAAAAAACCCCTTCGCTTTTTACGTAAACATTTCCGTTGTCATAGCCTACCCAAAGATTTTTCTTTGAGTCGAGAAATAGGGCTCTTACGTTTGCTTCGGGAATATGGAATTCTTCTCCTACAGAAGTAAAATTTGAGCCATCGAACTTACTCAAACCGCTCGGTGATGCAATCCAAATATAGCCTTCGTTATCTTGTAAAACACTATAAACTTTTGAATTGGGAAGTCCTTGTTGAACACTATAATTTTCGAAATAATAGGTTTGAGCAAAAAGATTTAACGGCAGTATAACTACAGCTAAAAAAATCGGCTTCAGATAACTCCAAAGCCGATTTCTAAAATGATTGTCCATTTTAATCGTTTTATTTTTTTATACCTTAATTAGTAATCGGAGATGATGGTGTTATTCCCGCTTGTTTTTTAATGAAGAAAAACGTTCCATTTTCATCAGCAAATCCGGCAATTTTTCCAAATTGAGGTTTTTGCTGTTTTTCGTTTACCACGGCGTCAGTTACCTTCAAAACAATGGCTTCAATTGGAACGCATTGCTCCGAATCGTTGATAAGTGTATTGGCAAAAGTTTTGGTAAACTGCGAATTGTCGGAGGCTAACTCATAACCGGCAGAGGAAAATACCTGCGACGATTTGAATTTTGTTGCGCTCTCATCTGCGCATCTTCTTATTTCGGCATCAGCACGCATCGCTTGATAGAACGAAGGCCCCGATTCACAAGCGTCGGTTATTACCAAGGTGTGGGTAATATCGTTTGCATACACCTGCATGCTTGCTTTTAAGTTGTTGATATTGAAAAAGCTGAACTCATCGTTACGATCTGCGTCAACGGGAATCCAATACCCAACATCATTTAAAAATTTGCCATGCCCCGAATACCAAATAACCAACGAATTGACCCGATTACGCTTCACTAAATCGCGCAATTCGATGGAAAAAAATTTATCCATTTGGGCTTTTGTCATATTTTGCTTGTGAATGATATTGTGTACTTGATAATTGGAAAGGGCCGATTTCATCAAACGTGTATCTTTAACCGGGCCGTCAAGCGAAGCAAAAGATTCGTAGTCGGAGTTTTCGATAAATACAACCCAGGTTTTTCCCATTGGATTGTTGTTTGCCAACAAAGAACTTTCGCGATTCAAATAAAACTCGCGAGTCATTTTATTATCATAAATATCCGTAACCTCCACGGTAACTTTTGACTGATCTTTTAAATCGATGTTGGTTGTAAATCGTGGGTTTTTATCGTTTTTATTGAAAGGGATAATGGCTCCATTGAATGTGATAGATTTAATTAAGCTTTCATCGCTCACATTTCCTTCAAAATAAACTACCGGAGCATCGTTTTCCAAAAATACCTGATGGTTTTCATCTGTAAACGGAATCATAAATGCAATTTTTGGAGCATCATTCTCAACGCGAACGATTTTGTAATTTACAGTACTTACGTTGCCATAGGCGTCTTCTGCTGTAATACTGAATTCGTTGCGATTCACTAAATCAAGTTTTGCAACATATTCGTAATCGCCCTTATTGTTAAATGGCACTATGTATTTTCCATCTGCTGTGTACTGATCAACGATGGCTCCGCCTTGAATAGAAATGTCCTCTACATTGCTTTCTTCTTTGACAAGGATTTTGAGCTCGGCTTCTTTCTGATTAAAAGTAACGCGAATTTCGTCGTTCGAAAAATTTTCGTTCTTCAACGAAATCACCGGTTTATTGCTTTCTCTTTTTAGTTCAAACAAACGAGACTTGGAGTAATTCAAACATTCGGCATCTACGGTTTTTACATTTGCCAAAGCAATAATTTTTGAAAAATCCAAAATAGCCACGTCTTTTCGAGTAATTTGATCGTAGGATTTGGCACGCATAAACAAAGCATAAATATTTTCAGGATCCTTGCTTAGAGCCATTGAATAGTCGGCAATTGCATTCATGTGCTGACTAAATTCTAAATATAAATCGCCTCTAAAATTAATCAAATCCAAAATATCCGCATCGTCTTTATAAATGAGAATAACTTTGGAAAGATCGTTTATTGCTTGAGGGTAATCCTGCTTTTTGTGATAAGCATATACGCGTGTTAAAAAAGCTCGTTTTTCGTCTTTAACGCTTGCCATTACTGTATTTGCTTCTTTGATTGCGTCATCATATCTTCCTTGCGCGTAAAGCGTTTTTGCTAAATAAACTCTTCCGTTGAGATGATTTGGGGTTTCGGCAAGAACTGAGCGGAAAGACGCTTCGGCTGCGGTGAAATTTTTCAGAATAAATTCTAAATCTCCGATGATGTAGTAAGTTTCAACATTTTCTTTCACACCTAACGAAAGCTTCGCATATTGCAAGGCTTTTTGCCATTCTTTTATTTCGTAGAGCGCATTGATTTGTTTGGAAAGAATGGGTAGGTCTTTTTTCTCAACGGCAAGGTATTGAGCATATTTCTCGGCCGCCTTGCCATAATTTTTCAAATCATAACAAATATTTCCGTTCGACAACCAAGCTTGGATATTGGCTTTGTCCAATTTATTTACAACATCATAGTCTTCAACGGCTTTGGCCGGTTCATTTGTTTTGCCGTATGCTTGCGCACGATAAAAATAGGCTTCGGTATAATTGGGGTCTAATTGAATAGCCTTGGTAAAGCCTTCAATAGCAGGAGCAAACAACCCTTTTTTAAAATTTTTGGAGCCTTCTTTAAAACTATCTTTTGCATTCTCCTGCGCCTGAATTGAGAATACTGCGATAAAAAGGCTGATCAGAATTAAAACGATTTTTGACTTCATGGCTTTTATTTTTAGGGGATAATATTCCATTTTATGTTATTTAACCCACAAAGTTAATAAAAATACATTCGAAAACCCAACTATTTGATATTTTTCTATTTGACACTATTTTTGCTATTCGTTAAAACTTTATTGTTTCCATTTGATTTTCTTTTTGAATCTAAAATTTTCAGCACATTTTTTCGTTCTTTTGTCAGATACGAAATTAAAATGCGAATCAAATCCGGCCTGAGTATTTTTCTGCTGATTGTTTTTCTGGTCGCCTGCGAAAAGGACGCCTATTCGCCTTTGCCGCATGTGGAAGTAAATATTCAAATTTATCCCAATTCGGCACAGTTTATTGATTTAAATTCTGGAGGTGGATTCGTATATCTTACCGCCAACTATCCAAGTCGTGGAATCATAGTGTATCGAATCAGTGATACCGATTTTGTAGCTTTTGAACGGACTTGCCCACACGATCCTTACGATTGTTGCGAAGGAACACAATGTCCGCGTTTGATGGTGGACGAAAGCAGGCTTACCATTTCCGATTCTTGCTGTGGATCCATTTATTTGATTCTGGACGGAAGCAATGTGAGCGGCCCATCAACATACCGTTTAAAACAGTACCACACTTCCTACGACGGGAATGTGTTGTATATCTACGACTAAATCTTTATCGTTCCCAAGAAACCAAAATAGGGCGATTTGTTTTCGAGCAAATAAATGCTTCGCAAACCCAGTTCAAATGGAATAAACGAGCGCAGAAAATGCACTTCAAAAAGCAAATCATTGCCCACAGAGCGATAGCTTGTCCCGGCGGTTTTTCTTTCGAAGGTTTCATCATAATATAAAGCCAAACTGATTCGTTTTAGGTAAAGTAAACTTCCAATGTTAAAATCGGGATAAGCCAAAGGCAATTTATAATCCATTTTATAACTGATTGGCTCTTCAAAACTCAGTCCAATATATCCTCTCGAAAACACAATCTGATTGGCATAAAAATCGGCATCTCCAATTCGGTTTTGATAAGCAACATAAACACGAAGACCGTGGTGTTTTGCGAACCCAGGAAAATAAAACGCCGAATTGAAAGCAAACAAACTTCCACTCTCATCAAACGGGCTTTGAAGATAAATGAAATTGATCTGCTGTCCCCATTTAGGGAAAAGCGCCTGTTTGGCCGACTTTTGAAAATTTGAACATTGTATCGAATAGCTCAAAATCTGATAATTGCTTTTCTTCAATTCCACCCCCACATTCATAACATCCAATTGCTTGTAAGAATATTCCAATCTCGGTTGAATTCGCTGCGACCATGTTCCTGAACTAAAAAACAAGGGCACATATACAGCTGTTCTTAAATTGGTTTCATTATAACTCAAAATGAAATTGCTATCTGCACGCGCATCGTGAGCTATTCGTTGGCGGTATCCATAATCTACTCGCGCATCAATCGCTGGATACCAGCCCAGATAAGCGATCTCGGCAAAAGTTGTTCCTTCTTGAAAATTTAAATCATATTCGTATCCCAAGCTCATGATAAGGGTAGAAAGCTTGTTTTGCGAACTCATTGTTGCGCCCGGCTTAAAACCGTAGGTGTCCATCGAAAAACTAAATGGCCCCCAACTGTGTGGATTGATGAGATGACTTATTTTGCTATACTTTTTTATTTCGTATTTCTTTTGAGGAATGGCGCTGTTTAACAGCAATGTGTCTTCTTGTTTTTGAAGAATTTCCGCCAATGGAAAATTGCTATTTTCCGCTTCCAACATCGGTTTCCAATCCATTGAGTCTATTCCGGAAAGCGCTATCTGATTTCCATTTGCGGTATATTCCGAATACAATAGCTGATTGTTCCAGATTTGTGGCGAATGGGCGCCAAATGCCGAAGTCGTGATTTGATAAATTTGTCGGTCGCTCAAGCGCAATGCGAAAATATTGCTTATTCCGGTGTAGGCGGCTTGATACAAAATATAGTCTCGCCAATAAATTGGTTTGCTGATATCGACTGCGCTGAAAGGCAATAAATAGGAATATCTGCCCGATGCTATATCAAATTGGACAAGGCTTTTCCCTTGATCATTTAAACAAACTGCCACCAATTTTGTGTCGTTCGCCGACCAATTCGGATAACTAAAAAAATCGTTCGAAAGGGTTTTAAACTCTTTCTCTTTCAGTCCGCCCAACAACTCGATAATGGCCAAGCTATGTTCGTCGTTTACCGACGACTCCGCGGCAACAACTTTGCTGGCATCGCTGTTTAAAGCGGGAGAAAAATACCTTTTCTGTTCGGAGAAAATAATCTTTTCTTTCGATTTTAAAGAATATGTGACAATTTTTGTGAAACTTTGGTAAGCCCATCGAGGGTCAAAATCATATTCCGCCCAACAAACGACTCCGTTTTTTGACGAAAGTGTTTCTTTGAAATGCAAAGCCAAGAAGCTAACTTGCTGCTCTTTTCCGAGCGAATCCAATAAAACCAATTCGCTTACCGATTGATAATCGTCTTTAAAAGCGATGATTTGCTCTTTGGAAACAGCGATAGGATTTTGATAGTCGACAAATGATTGGCTTTTTGTTAAATCCTGAAAAGCTGTCCTTTCCAATTTTCCGTCTACCTCTTTCCAAATGGAATCTAAATCTGCCAAAGAAGACCTATAAAAATTCGCTTTGTTTAAGCCTGTTTGTTTTTTGAGGCTATTTGAAAACGGAGTGATAGTAAATGGATATTTCGCCACATTGTCCAAAGCCTTACCCCACAATTCGGAACCGTATTTTGCTCTTCCATACCCAACCAAATAATAGCCCAAATGATAATGAGAAGTAGTGAAATCTCTATAAGATCCATGTGCCGCTTTATCGTAAGAAAAAGCTCCTTTTTGTAAAAGCTGAGCACGCAATTCCATTTCAAATAAAGGCTGGCGACCTCTTCCCGAACGACTCAACGCTGTTTCTGTTACAACCGCATCTCCTTCAATAAACCACCATGGAACAAACAAGCCATATACTCCGGCTGTGATTTGCTGGCCAAATAGAACATACAAAAGTTTTGTTATTCCCTGATTCATTTTGTCTAATTGAACAACATGACGGTATTCGTGCAAAGCCAATTGCTGCAACCACTCTTGGGCATAGCTGTCTTGTGGCGATTGTGTAAAAAATTCGATTCGTCGAGGAGCCCAACCAACCTCGGCATTGCTGTTTACGGATCGGTTGTGCAGCAGAACCGATATTTTTCTTGGAAAATTCTGAAGCGTCTTCCCATCTAAAACACGCGCATATTCCAAAATATTGGCCAAATAATTGGCTTGATTTTCGTAGCCTTTCGGAAAAATAATTTGAAAATATGCACTGTTTATCTGATCCCATTTCAGGCTGCCGGGACTTTGCCCACCTGCATAGTATTGAGCCTGAATGCTTACCGGATTTATTACAGGTAAAAACAACAGCAGAATTCGAAATAACTTGAAATTTAAAACCTTAATCATAAAAATTCGTTGGCTACGAAAGTACTAAAAAAAAGGAATGAAACTATTCGTGTTCGCGTATCGCCATTCGGTCAAATTGCACTACATTAGCATTTTCGATGTCCTACCATTGAGGACCTGATGATTAATCTAAACGAATAGCAAAATAGTCTGTAAAAGCTTTGATATCAGACTTTAAACATGTAACCGTCCAATATGCTCAAATTATCTGTTATTGTCATTACTTTAAACGAAGAACGAAATCTTGCGCGCTGTTTGGCGTCTGTTCAGTCTATTGCCGACGAAATCGTACTTCTTGATTCGCTTTCGACAGATAAAACACTCGAGATAGCCGCGCATTTTGGAGCCAAGGTAGAGCAAAAAGTTTTTGAAGGCTATGTGAAAGCACGCCTTTATGTTGAGAGTCTGGCACAACACGATTTTATTTTAGCAATCGATGCAGACGAAGCCCTCAGCGAAGAGCTTCAACAATCAATACTCCAACTCAAAAAAAACTGGGTTGAATCGGGTTATTACGTTGCTCGAAAAACCAATTATTGTGGTAAATGGATTCGCTACAGCGGTTGGTATCCCGATCTAAAATTGCGGCTCTACAAAAAAGGTTGCGGCCGATGGGAGGGAAAATATGTACATGAGAAGTTCGTTCTTTTTCCGGGCGAAGAAGCCAGCACGCTGGAAGGCGATTTGCTTCACTATTCTTATTATACGGAAGACGAACATTGGGAAAGAACGGAAAAATACGCCTTTATGTCGGCTCAAGAATTATTTGAGGCCAACCGGAAAGTTTCCTTATTTTCCATTTATTTCAGAGCACTCATCAAGTTTATCCGCGATTATATTATCAAATTTGGCTTTTTAGATGGAAATATAGGATTCAAGATAGCAAAAATTTCAGCGGTAGCAACTTTTAAAAAATACAAACGCCTTTTGGAGCTGAACAAATCGGCAAAAACCGGCTATAAAATTACGGAGGTCGAATTTTCGGAAAAAATCAGATCTAAAAACAGTGATGGGTTTTCGATCATTATTCCCACATGGAATAATTTAGAATACCTTCAGCTTTGCCTTTACAGTCTTCGAAAGAATTCAACCTTCAACAATCAAATCATTTTGGCAATAAATGAAGGAACCGACGGAACATTGGAATGGGTTGAAACGCAACAAGATATTGATTTTATTCACTCCAAAACGAATATGGGAGTGAGTTTTGCCGTAAACGCTTGTCGTCCGGCCGTAAAAGCCGACTACATCGTATATATGAACGACGATATGTATGTTTATCCCGAATGGGACAAAATGCTGCTAAACGAAATCCGATCGCTCGATACCGACTATTTCTTTCTCTCGTCCAGCCTTGTTGAACCACAAAAAAACAACAATCCAAACTACATTTCCGTAATCAGAAATTATGGAACCTCTGTAGAAACTTTTGATGAAGAAAAACTTCTAAGCGAGCAGAACGACTTTGAAATCACCAACTGGCAAGGGGGCTCGTGGCCGCCCAATGTGGTCCACAAAAATATATGGGATTTAGTTGGCGGATATAGCTTGGAGTTTTATCCAGGATTTTATTCGGATCCCGATTTTTCGATGAAGCTCTGCAAAGCCGGCGTTCGAGAGTTTTATGGCGTTGGCAAGAGCAAAGTGTATCACTTTGGCGAACGAACTACCCGCAAAATGAAAAAAAATGATCAAGTAAACCGAGGAAGTGTCCTTTTTCTGCAGAAATGGGGAATGACCGCCAAAACATTTTACACCGAAATCTTGCAAATGGGCAAACCCTATAAAAACGCCTATCCCGATAAAATTTCTCTTTCTAATTATTCCCAATATAAAAATTCGTTTAAACGCTTTTATCGAACTTTTTGGTAATAAAGAGGCAGAATCTACTTGTTGAAAATGAAAAGAAACTTTCTTTCATTAAATTGTTCTTATGATCGAAAAATCAAATTGGGCATTAAAAAAAAAACTGCATTTTTGCTAAAAAATAATTGCTATGATTCTATCTTTCATTGATTGGAATGTTCCCCCTCAAATATTTAGCATAGGGAATTGGGAAGTGCGCTGGTACGGATTGCTGTTTGCTGCGTCTTTCTTTTTTGGATATATCCTGATGGGTAAGTTTTTCAAGATGGCCAAACTTCCTGAAAGTGCCCTCGATCGAATCTCGACCTATATGCTTGTTGGAACAATTCTTGGCGCTCGATTAGGACATATTTTTTTCTACGAACCTGCCTACTATTTGGCCGACCCAATTAAGATTTTATATATTTGGGAAGGCGGTCTTGCCAGTCATGGTGCAGCCATTGGCATCCTAACTGCTTTGGGCATATTTGCATATCGGGAAAAGCTAAATTATTTCTGGGTTACAGACCGGATTGCCATTGTGGTTGCTTTGGCCGGATTTTTTATTCGGATGGGAAATCTGATTAATTCCGAAATTTTTGGTCACGTTACAGATTTGCCTTGGGGTTTTAAATTTTATCGTGCCTTTGCTCCCGGAACGGAAGTTTTGCCTCATCACCCAACACAGATCTACGAAGGTCTTTCCTATCTTCTTATCTTTGCTTATCTGATTTGGTATTTTTACAAAAAAGCCGGAAAACCACCCGTGGCATATCTTACCGGCGTTTTTATGATTGGTATTTGGGGAATGCGTTTCCTCATTGAGTTTTTGAAAGAAAATCAGGTCGCTTTTGAAGACGGCATGGCGTTGAATATGGGCCAGTGGTTGAGCATTCCTTTGATATTGTTTGGTGGTTATTTGGTTGCTCTTGCTACAAAAAAGAAAACTTCTTAAGTCTTCATTTTCTCATTTATAGCTTTTCGACTTCAATCCTTCTTGTATTTCGGATTATTTTTTGAATAAATAATACAATGCATGCATAGGGAATTGGTGAATTTTATTTAACTTTGAAAATAAAATAAACAGACAAGCTTTATGATTTTACTAAATCCTAAAAACCGTAAACGTTTTTATCCTGATAAACACTCGGAAGAGATCATGGAAAAAACCATTGCTTTTTTCGAAAACAAAGGAAAAGCAAGTATCAAAAAAGACGACCAAGAGCGCACTTGGTATCAAGAATATATTGATTTTATTGGAAAAGAAGGCATTTTTGCCGATCTGCTTACGCCCGCCAAATACGGCGACAAGAATTCGCGCTGGGACATGTGGCGCATCCAAGAATTCAACGAAATTCTGGGATTTTATGGCTTGCCTTATTGGTACGCTTGGCAAGTGAGCATATTGGGTCTGGGTCCTATTTGGATGTCGGAAAACGAAAATGCAAAACAAAAAGCAGCCAAATTGTTGCGTTCCGGTTCAATTTTCGCCTTCGGATTGTCGGAAAGAGCGCATGGTGCTGATGTGTATTCCAGCGAAATGCGTCTATCGAAACAAGCCGACGGAAATTATCTGGCCAACGGCTCGAAATATTATATCGGAAACGCCAACAGAGCCGATATGGTTTCTACTTTTGGCAAACTCGACAACGACGAATATGTGTTTTTTATAGCCAATTATCAGCATTCGAAATACGATTTGGTTAAGAATACCGTAAACAGCCAAAATTATGTGGGCGAATATGCTTTGCGCGATTATCCGGTTTGTGAAGAGGATATTTTGGCCAAAGGCCAACAAGCGTGGGACAATGCACTTAACACCGTAAATGTCGGGAAATACAATTTGGGCTGGGCCTCAATTGGTATGTGTACTCACGCCTTTTACGAAGCCATCAATCATGCTTCGAAACGTCAGCTTTATGGAATGTTTGTAACGGACTTTCCACATGTAAAACGTATGTTTACCGATGCCTATTCGCGATTGGTGGCTATGAAACTGTATGCAAGTCGCACGGCCGACTATATGCGCTCGGCTTCCTTGCAAGATCGCCGCTATATGCTCTACGATCCAATAATGAAGATGAAAGTAACCACTCAAGGGGAAGAAGTAGTAAATCTTATGTGGGATGTGATTGCGGCCAAAGGTTTTGAAAAAGATACTTTTTTTGAAATGGTTACGCGCGACATTCGCGCACTGCCCAAGCTGGAAGGCACAGTTCATGTAAATATCGCGTTGATTATCAAATTTATGCAAAACTTTTTGTTTGTTCCGAAAGAATATGCCGACATTCCGCAACGCAGCGATGCCGCTGATGATGAATTTTTGTTCCGACAAGGACCTACAAGAGAATTGGGGAAAATTCAGTTTCACGATTTCAACAAAGCATTGGACTTGTTCGATTTACCCAATGTCGCCATTTTCCGCAAACAAGTAAACCTATTTAAAGAAACTTTGGTAAAAGCCCCGGCTACTTTGGAGCAAACAAAGAATGTAGATGTAATGCTCACCATTGGCGAAATGTTTACATTGATTCCTTATGCTCAATTGATTTTGGAAAACGCGAAAATTATGAAAATAGATTCCGTTTTGGTCGATCAGATTTTCGATTTTATCGTTCGCGACTTTAGCAAGTTTGCCTTGGAAATGTTCAACAGACCGAGCAGTACTGAAAAGCAAATGGAATATTGTATGCGCATGATTCAAAAACCGGCTGTTGACGAAAACAGAACAAAAACAATTTGGGTAGATTATGTGTTTCCAAATGTAGATGCTTACGAAATGAATCCGTAAAAACCTTCGCATATTACAAAACTTCAAGAAAACCAAAAGAGGCTGATTTGGAAATGAATCAGCCTCTTTTTTGTTTTATCAAATGTTCTTATTTTACGATGGTCAGTTCGTTTATAATATTTTGTGCGCCGCCCAATTTTTCGATGATAAACAAAACATAACGGATGTCCACATTGATAGTTTTTTGCAAGTTTTTATCGAAAGAGATATCGCCACTCATCGCTTCCCAGTTTCCGTCGAAAGCAAGGCCAATAAGTTCTCCTTTTGCATTCATTATCGGGCTTCCTGAATTGCCTCCGGTAATATCGTTATCGCTCAAGAAACCGACAGGCATTTCGCCTTTGCTATTGGCATATTGACCAAAATCTTTTTTCAGAATCAACTCTTTCAATTTTGCTGGAACTACAAACTCCGGATTTGTGGCGTCTTCTTTTTCTAAAACACCATCGGTTGTAGTGTAGAATTTATAATCAACCGCATCGGCAGCGCGATAGCCGCCAATTTTGCCATAAGTCAAACGCATCGTAAAATTAGCATCCGGATAATATTTCTTGTTTGGATCTTTTTCGCGTAATCCGGCAACATACAATCGTTCGGCTTTTGCGAGTTTTTCGCTGATGGGTTTTACTTTGGGCTGCAGAGCGCGATAGCTTTCGAATAGATTGTTCCATGTTTTTACGGCGCAATCTTTGTTAATTTTATCGGCTGTAGGGTTGTCCAACAACTCATTCACTTTTTCAATTGAGATAAAGCTGGAGTTCGAATACATTTCGTCTGCCCAAGCTGAAAAATCGCCTTCGAATTTTTTTGTATGATTGGTCATTGTGGAGGGCAATTTATCAGAAGCGATTCCCCAATAAGCCAAACGCATTGTTTCGGCGAATAATTTCTGATCCAATTCCTTGTTGTAATCTTTAAAATGGTTTGCTGCACCGGCTCTCAATTTGGCAATGGCAGCGTCCACTTTTACTTGATCAACTGTATCTTCGGCCAAAAGAGTTCCAAGTTGTGCAAAACGGCCGGCAAATGGCATCATTTCGGAGCCACGCAAAAGAGCTTCAGTAAAATAAACATTGCTTTTCGTAAATTCTTTCATCGTCTTATACGCCTCTTGATAATCGGCCAAAACAGTGCCGTATTTAGCTTTACGCGTTTGGTCGGCATCGGCCCAAGCCTGAAATTCAGCTTCAATCTGACGTTTTACATCGGCTACTTTGTTCGCTTTCAATGCTTTTGTTTGTCCTTGGAAATATTTCCAATAGTTTGCAATTCCGGCAAATTTGGAAGCATATTGCAGACGAATTTTAGGATCGGAGTCCATGAATTCGCGCATAATATCCAATTTTACAGTGCGTATTTTTACAATCGTAGGATTGCTTTCGTTGATAGCTAAATCTATTCCATAAGAAGTCAAATAGCGTTGTGTACTTCCGGGATTTCCCATTATAAAAGCAAAATCGCCCGGTTTGGTATCTTTGATAGAGATTGGAAGATGCCATTTCGATTTCATGGGCACATTTTCTTTGGAATAAGTAGCCGGACTTCCATCAGGAGCGGTATAAACACGGAAGATAGAAAAATCGCCTGTATGACGTGGCCACATCCAATTGTCGGTATCGGCACCAAACTTACCAACTGCTTCGGGCGGTGTTCCTACCAATCGGATATCGGTAAAAACCTCATAAACAACCATATAAAACTCGTTTCCAGCAAAGAAATTGCGAATAATGGCTTGATAATGATTTCCTTTTGTTGCTTCGTCGAGGAGTGCTTTTTCGTTTTTGGCCAAGATTTCGGCGCGTTCGCTCTCGGTGGTGGTTTCACTTATTCCTTTGAGCATTTGAGTCGTTACATCGCTCATGCTTTTCATAAATTTAACCGTAAGCCCATCAATGGCAATTTCCTCGTCTTTGCTTTTCGACCAGAATCCATCTCTAAGATAATCGTGTTCGATTGTGCTTACTTTCTGAATAGAGCCATAACCGCAATGGTGATTGGTAAAAATGAGCCCTTCGGGCGATACAATTTCACCTGTACATCCGCCGCCAAAAATAATAATAGCATCTTTCAGACTTGCCTTATTGATGCTGTAAATATCTTCTGCAGAAAGCTTAAATCCCTGTTTCTGCATGTCTTTGATGTTTAATTGTTTGAGAAACATTGGAACCCACATGCCCTCATCGGCTTTCACTCTGGATTGAAACCCAAGAGCAAGCACAAAAATAAAAACGAGTACTTTTTTCATCTGTTGTTGATTTGTTTTTAATTCGTTGAAAGAAGCAGCAATCAATTTCGCCTTTGTTCTATTTCAAATGCGCTCGCACACTTCTGTTCTGGTTTTGTTTAAGAAAAATGATTTGTATTTTAGAATTGAAGCAAATTTAATCTTTAATCGATAAACTTATTCAATTAGAGCTGAAAATTAAATGGTTTTTTTAAATCCACAAATAAATTTCCGATTCCAAATCTGCTGAAAACCAATTTTTTATTCTCTTTGAACCGTACAATAACGAACGCCAACAGTCTAAAATCCTCATTCTTAGCAAAATTGCCTATTTTCCATCTAAATAAAACCGTATCATTGCAATTAAAATGGCCGGGCTTTATCTACATATACCTTTTTGCAAACGAAAATGCCACTATTGCAATTTCTATTCGCAAGCCAATGTTCAACAAAAGCCGCAATTGGTCGAAATGCTTCTCAAGGAAATAGCGTTGCAAAAAGACTATTTGAACGGAGAGGAATTGGAAAGTATTTATTTTGGTGGCGGAACGCCCAGCCTTTTGACAGAGAAAGAACTTCACTCCCTGTTTGAACAAATTCATCGCGTTTTTCCGGTAACGAAAACTGCCGAAATTACTTTTGAGGCCAATCCCGACGACCTCAATCTGGACTATTTGCAAATACTAAAGCAAAGCCCCGTAAACCGCTTAAGTATTGGCATTCAAAGTTTCCACGACAACGAACTGCATTATTTGAATCGTTTGCACACGGGAAAAGATGCAATGGACATATTGAAACGAGCTCATGATGTCGGCTTTTCTTCGATGAGCATCGACTTGATATATGGTATTCCAATCAGTAGCACTGACAGTTGGTTGAAAAATTTAGCCGTTTTTCGCTCCTTGCAGATAGATCATCTTTCGGCCTATAGCTTGACAAGGGAAGAAAATACAGCTTATGATTTGCTGATTAAGAAAGGGAAATATGCGGCGCCCAGTGATGTACAAAGTGAAGAACAGTTCAAGTTATTATTGGAGTTTGCCAAGCAAAACAGCCTCGAACAATACGAAATTTCGAACTTTGCTTTTAACCAGAAATATGCCATTCACAATACCAATTATTGGATGCGGAATAAATATTTGGGTATTGGCCCATCAGCCCATTCATTCAATTCACATTCTCGCTCGTGGAATGTGTCGCACATCAACACCTATATCGAACAATTGAGAGTTGGGAACATTCCTTCCGAAACGGAGACTCTCAGCCTACGCGATCAATGGAACGAAAGCATTATGACGGGATTGCGGACAAAATGGGGCGTCGACATTCAATATCTAAAACAAACTTTCGATTTTTTGTGGGTTCAGGAATTTGAATTGATGGCGAAGAAATATATAAACAGCGGCCAAATGCTCGAAAGCACTGACCGCTATTTTCTAAGTGAAAAAGGTTTGTTTTTTGCCGACGGGATTGCCGCCGATTTTTTTCGCTTACACGAGAATCTATAATCGCATAGTCAGTCCGGCTTTTATAGCCGCAACGGAGCCGCCACCCAATTCGGCAAATACGCCAAAAGTATCGTCAAACATCATTCTTCCGCCCGCAAAAGCTTCCATATAAGGACCTATTTTGGGGTCAAGGCCAATTCCGTTGTAAACACTATATACATGCAAACCAAGACCTATTCCGGCATACAAATCATAGTTGGAATTTTCAAGAAAAGGTAATTTTAGATGCCAAGCTGCACGTGGCCCAATGGAGAATTGATGATAATTGTATCCCAACAATTCGGAATATTTGTATTCAACTGCGCCGCCGGCTGAGATTACGCCTATATCTCCGGTAGGAATTAAACCCAATTCTGCACTTACATTTATCGACGGAAGTAAGCCATCGACCGACAGAAATCCAAAACCTGCATTGATGGCAATATCGCCTTCGTCGAAAACATATTGAGCTTGACTGCCTAAAGAAAATAGCGCCACGCTAGCGATGAGAATAAATTTTTTTAACATGTTGTACTAAGTTTTAAGGTGTTTCTAGATTGAAACCAAATTTAAGTTTGTTTATTGTAGAATGCACAAAAAAAAGAAAAAGAATTGAACGCAACAGTGTTGAAAAACCATTTCCAATCACCATTTAAGAGCGTTAAGTTTCAAACGAAAGAGAAAACCGGCTTGAATCGGTTCGGTAAATAATTTGTCAGGCCTGCAGCCATTTCTGCTTGGAGGAAACGATTACAGTTTTTCTGCCAACTCTTTAAATTGATCGAGCGTGAAAGCGTCTTCGACTTTAAAATTTCCAATTTTGGTTCGTCTGAGCGCAATCAAATGGGCGCCGCTGTTGAGCGCCAAACCAAGATCGCGTGCCAACGAACGAATATACGTTCCTTTGCTACAGCGAATACGAAAATCTATTTCGGGCAGATTGATACGTAAAAGTTCAAAATCGTAAATGTGGATCTTTTTTGCTTTGATATGAACTTCTTCATCGTTTCGTGCATAATCGTAGGCTCTTTTCCCGTCAATTTTTACAGCGGAAAAAATGGGTGGAGTTTGTTCTATTTCGCCGATAAAAAGATTTTTTGCTTGCCGGATTTGCTCTTCAGTGATAGCAGAGATATCAAACCTATGATCGACTTCCTTTTCCAAATCGAAGGAGGGCGTTGTAGCGCCTAAATAAAAAGTGCCGGTATATTCTTTTTCTTGGGCTTGAAAGGAATCAATTTCTTTGGTTATCTTTCCGGTACAAATAATGAGCAATCCGGTGGCCAACGGATCGAGCGTTCCGGCATGGCCAACTTTGATTCCTTTGATGCCGCTAATTCGTTTGGCATGGTATTTTACTCTTTTAACTATATCAAAAGAGGTGGCCTGATAGGGTTTGTCGATGAGAATTAATTCTCCTTTTTGAAAATCGAAAGTGGTCAAAATGGTGTTTTTTTATACGATTGACGACGGATTCTTTTCTGAATCAAAATGTAAAGCATTGATTTCTGTTTTTTTTAAATTAAAGCACATGGAAACAATTCTGGTCTGGCACACATTAAAAATTTATTAAAAACGAATACTCAATGCTACGAAAGTTCTTTGTGAACGAATAGAAAACCAGTTTTGTTTGCAAGAAATATTAGGCCTTCTTATTCGAACTTGGTTTGCTCATAATGGCATAAATTTCGACAGCAAATCCCGCCAAAATTAATATGGGCGCTAGAGAGAGTCGTCGAAAACCAAACATTGCTTGGTTGAATTCATTTGGAGAATCGGTTCCACCGCCCAACATCAGTATAAATCCAAGGAGTATCAATCCTAAACCTATGAGGAGGAATTTGAAATTATGCTTTTCGAATATAGTAAGTTCAGGCTTATTTGTTGTGTTATCAGTTTCCTTTTTCATTCTATTTTTTTCTTTTAGATTAAAAACTGGCCTACGCTGGAGGAATATATTCGTCTTCAAATAGCGAAGGCTTTTTGCTAATCTCTACGAGGCAAATTTATCTATATTTCTTTAATGATAAAGCTCGTCTGCTTTTGCTTTTAAATATTTATTAACGGCCGAAAAATTTGAAACCCAAGTGATACAAACACCCAAAAATATGACCACCGCAAACAAGCTCAGGAATAGATTATAGTCTTGCAAAGTCAATAGTTCGGGGATTTCTCTCATCGAAAAATAAATAATCACGGCAAGCATAGCCGATGCAATCAAAGCAGCAAGCAATCCATGCATAACTCCGGTAATTAAAAATGGACGACGAATAAATCCACGTGTAGCGCCCACAAGTTGCATGGTTCGAATAAGAAATCGCTTGGAGTACACAGCCAAACGAATTGTATTGTTGATTAGGGCGATGGAGATGAACAAAAGCAACAGGCTGAATACCAAAATAATAAATCCCAATCGACGGATGTTTTGATTGACCAATTCCACCAACGACTCTTGGTAATAGACTTCCTTGATATCGGAGTTTTCTAAAAGTTGTTTTTCGATTACTTTGAGGCTGTCCATATTCGCATAATCGGCACTTAAACGCAAATCGATGGATGGCAAAAGTGGGTTAAACCCCAAAAATCCTAAAAAATCCTCGCCTAAATCTTTTTGCAGTTCTTGGGCAGCATCTTCGGGAGTAATGTATTCGGCATAGCGAACAAATTGCTCGGCATCCAGATTTTTTTTCAATTCAAGAATACGCGCTTCTTTTACACCCGGATTCATCACAATAGAGAATCCGATATTTTCCTTAACGTGGTCGGCAAGTTTTTTGCTATTCAATATCAAAAGACCAAGAAGACCAAGCATAAACAACACTAAACTGATGCTTACTATAGTTGTAAAGTAAGACGATTGCAACTTTCTTTTACTTACTTTTTCTGATTTTTTAGCCATACTCTCTTTTTACTTTTGCTAAATTACTAAAATTGAGCTTTCTCTTCTAAAATATTGCACTCATTTCGGTCATATAAACCTTGTTTTTGCTCACATCACTTCTATTTTGAATACAGCACTTTATTTAAGCTGTCGCGGAGTGCCAAAAATTCTACCTTGTATTTCTGATTTATCGGCTCTGCCGGTGGTGATTGTAGCTTTAGAGGATCTATTGGACTTCCATTTTTGAAAACTCTGAAATCCAAATGTGGGCCACTGGCCAAGCCGGTTTGGCCAACATACCCAACCAAATCGCCTTGTTTAAGTCGTTTGCCAACCTGAATGCCGTTTGCAAACGCTTTTAAATGCATATAGGTTGTTGTGTAGGTTGCATTGTGTTTGATTGTTACGTAGTTTCCACCGCCGCTGGCTTGATACGCTTTTTTTAACACCACGCCATCGCCAATTGTATAAACGGGCGTTCCGGAAGCCGCAGCATAATCAACTCCATGATGAGGCCGACGAATTTTCAATACCGGATGCATTCGACTGTTCGAAAAATGAGAACTTACCCGTTTAAATTGAAGCGGCGCTTTCAGAAAAGCCTTGCGTAAACTATTTCCTTTTTCGTCGAAATATTCGCCAACACTACCTTGCGTAAAATAATAGGCATTGTAGTCGGTTTTCATATGGTTAAACTTTGCAGCAAAAATTCGACCAATTCCAAACGTATCATTTTCAACTACAAATCGCTCATAATAAACACGATAAGAATCTCCTTTTTGAATACCAAAAAAATCGATCGTCCAGCCGTAAATATCCGAAAGTTCATTTGCCAATTCGGGGCTTGCCTTGTTTTCGATGATTGAGTTCCACAAAGAGGAATTTACGGTTCCTTCGAGCGTGTCCAAAATGCGAATGAGTTCTTTGCGACCGGCAATCACTTTAATTGGACTTTTTAGATCGAAAACAACATATTCAACCCTATTTCTTTCGTAAACCAAGTAGCGAATGCTCTTGGAAGCATCGCGATTTTTGAATACGTAATATGAATTTCCGGCTTTAATTTTGCGAACATCAAAAACAGATTTGGTTGCTTCAACAATTTCGGCCATTTGATTGTAAGAAACTCCTTTCTTGAGAAAAATGTCTGATAAATTTTCGTTTTTTCGTACCAATTCCGTTTCAACATAAAAAGAATCTGCGGGCAAATTAAAAAGTATTTTAGGCTCTTTTTTTGCAATTTCGACTACGGGCTTTTGGGGCGATTTGCAGGAACTTATCGAAAAGAGTAAGAACGAGAAAATATAGAAAGGGACGACAAGGTTTTTTAGCATACTTAAATTGTTATTTTGCAAAGGTAACGGAAAAGCCTTTTTCCAAGTATAAGAATTTTTTAATTTTGCACGCGATGTCTTCGGAAATGTTCGTTTACTGATTGCCAAAGCTTTGAGCTATCAATCAACACGAATTTAGAAGAATCTGACTGCCGGTTTATAAAAATTAAATAAAAACTGTATGAAAATTCCAATTTATCAAATCGATGCTTTCACAAATCAACTGTTTGCCGGAAATCCGGCAGCCGTTTGTGTATTAGAAAAATGGATTTCGGAAACCTTGATGCAATCCATAGCGGCAGAAAACAATTTAGCCGAAACGGCTTTTGTTGTTTCAAAGGAAGATTTTTTTGAGATTCGGTGGTTTACACCCGAAGCGGAAGTAGATTTATGCGGCCATGCAACACTGGCTTCGGCCTATGTTTTGTTTGCACATTTAGGCGTAAAATCAAATCAAATTCGGTTTGTCACAAAAAACTCGGGCGAACTCTTTGTTCGAAAAAACGGCGAAGAGCTACAGTTGGATTTTCCGCAAGATTTCCTTGAAGAAATTTTGTCTATTCCTTTACTCGAAGAAGCTTTTGGGGCGAAACCCATCGCAACCTACAAAGGCAAAACCGATTTCTTATTGGTTTTTGAATCGCAACAACAAATCCAAAACATAGAGCCCAACTTTGCTTTGATTACTCAAGCCGGAATGCGGGGTGTAATCGTCACTGCCAAAGGCGACGAAGTTGATTTTGTTTCTCGTTTCTTTGCACCTCAAATAGGCGTTCCGGAAGATCCCGTAACCGGCTCAGCACATACCAGCCTAACGCCTTATTGGAGCACTATTTTAGGAAAACAACAACTTACGGCCCAGCAACTTTCCAAAAGAGGAGGCAATTTGGTTTGTGAGATGATGAATGACCGCGTTCTTATTTCCGGATCCGCAAAAAGCTTTTTAGTTGGAGAAATAGACGTTTAAGCGGCGACGCCACTCAATGTCGATTTAGCACTTCTTTAACAATATTCTCCTATTCCGCCGTTGTTTTGACTGTACTTTAGCGGCAAATTCTAAATTTCTCCTGATGAAAGGCCAAAATGCAATTGACTGGTTCGAAATATATGCAGAAGACATAAGCGCGCAAAGGCGTTTTATTCCAAGGCTTTTCGTTAAGTAGGTTTATCGGTTTGTCCATTATCAGAAAATTCAGAAGGAAATTTAATTGGCTTACATTCAAAAATATAAATCGATGAAGTACAAATTTGAAATCAAATGGGGAGTCATTTTCACTGTCTTATCTATTCTTTGGATGATTTTTGAAAAATGGATGGGCTGGCATGGGCCAAAAATTGCTATTCATGCCATTTACACCAATTTTTTCGCCATTGTGGCTATTCTGATTTATATTTTCGCTTTTCTGGACAAGCGTAAAAACGACAAATCGATCATGCAATGGAAACATGGTTTCTTTTATGGATTAGGAATAGCAATTGTGGTGGCCGTTCTAAGCCCCTTATCTCAATGGATAACGAGTTTCGCTATTTCGCCCGACTATTTTTCGAACGCCATTGCCTATTCCGTTGAACAAGGAAAATTAACCCAACAGCAAGCCAACGACTATTTCAATCTAAAGAATTATTTGATTCAAGGATTTGTTGGTGCACTCATAATGGGAACAATAACATCGGCCATTATTGCCTTGTTTATTCAGAAAAAACATCCGGAATATCTGGGCTAACGAAAATGTTCTTTGATTTTTTTCGTACTCAAAAGCAAAGCCGACACAAAAGTAAACAAAGCCACTCCTCCCATTATAAAAACGAGTTTTGTCCACGGCTGATTGTTCGATTGATAAATCTGAATATAGTCGTACAAACTTCTCAGCCATTCCAAAGCGCCCAAAAGAATCAGTCCCTGTATTACCTTTAAAACCCATGCTTTCTTTATCAAAAACGCAAAAGGAAACAAGAGAATCAATACGGCAAGTGGCGTTAAATCGATTCGGGAGAAATGTGCTGCCAAGAGCAAGAGGCTAATAATAGCGGGTAAAAGTCGAAAGAATATCATCGGTACATTTATTTTCAGTTCAATATTACAAAATTTTTAGGCATCCGAAACGCGATTCCGAATTGTTAAAATTACTTTGTAGATTATTGTTTACTTTTGCTCTTTCAAAATCAGACACCAATGAACAAATTTGTATTTATTCTATTTCTGTTCCCTTTTTTGGCTTTGGCACAAACAGCCGATAAAAGCGATTGGCAAGGCGGATTTCCCGAAGCTTGCACTTCGATTACCGTAGGGAAATTAGCCACTTTTGATGGTTCTGTAATGACTTCGCATACCGACGACAGTCATCGCACACGTTCATGGATAGATATTGTTCCTCCCAGAAAATACAAAGAAGGTTCTGTTTCCAAAATGTACAAACGCGTTGCCGACAACAGTCGCCCAATGCCCGCCTATGCAAATATCGAAATAGGAACAATTCCTCAGGTAAGTGAAACAAACGGATTTATCAATACCGCGTATCCAAGCATGAACGACAAGCAATTGGCCATGGGCGAAAGTACTTTTGGCGGACGCGAAGAATTGCAAAGCGATGCCGGATTGATCGACTGCCAACGTTTATGTTTGATTTTGCTTGAGCGATGCGAAACTTCCAGAGAAGCCATTGCGCTTTCGGGCGAATTGTTGGAAAAATACGGCTGGAACGATTTTGGCGAATGCCTAACTATTTCCGATCCAAAAGAAGTATGGCATTTGGAAATTGTGGGCCCGGGAGCAGGAAAAGTGGGTGCCATTTGGGCCGCTCAGCGCGTCCCCGACAATCATGTATCTGTAAATGCAAACGCCAGCACTATCAAAGAAATTGATTTGGAAAATGCAGATTTTTTCATGGCCTCCAACAATGTTTATCAAGTAGCTAGGGACAAAGGCTACTGGAATCCCGAAAAAGAAATTTTTCGATTCAATTATGCTTATGCTCCCGAAAGCCGAACTTCGATGGCTTCGAGAAGACGGGAATGGCGTGTTTTTGATTTGATGGCTCCAAGTTTGAAATTGGACCCAAACGCCTCCGACTACCCATTTTCAATAAAACCGGATACATTGGTTACGCTCCCAGAAATGGTGCGCATTTTTAAAGATTATTACGAAGGAACAGAATTCGATGTACGTAAAAATATGCGCGTGATGGATGAAAATGGAAAAAGCATCCTATCGCCCATGGCAAATCCTCATATGCCTTACGACGAACTGAAATTGCACCGAATTAATGGTGGTTGGGGCGAATTGGGCGAAAGAACCATTGCTCGCTGGTACACCATGTATGGAACCATTATTCAGAGTAGAGATTGGCTTCCCAATATGATTGGTGGTGTGGAATGGTTGGCGATGGACAATATGGCCACATCCATTTATATTCCCGTTTATGCAGGAACTACCGATCTGCCAAAATCATACAAAACCTGCGGCCGCGATGGATTTACCTACGAATCGGCTTGGTGGGCTTTCAACAGAATGGGAACTTTGGCAGCACAACGCTGGGGCGATATGCACAAAGACGTGGACGCATTGTTTGTTCCAATGCAACAGGAACTTTTTGCGAATACCGATGCTTTTGAAAAAGAGGTCTTGGAAATTTATACGAAAAATCCAAAAAAAGCACAAGAAAAACTCACGGAACACACGCTGTTTTGGGGAAATAAAGTGGTGGATGCTGCTTGGAAAATGGGCAATGATTTATGGACAAAATACGACGAGAAGTTTTGATCTCGGTTTGAATACAATCTAAAAAACAGTATAGAAAAGGAGGAGTATTTTTTCTATTTTCTGGGGAACAATCACTTTAATAGGAGCTTTGGGTTTTTTTCTATTTGGAATGAAACTCATGAGTGAAGCCCTGCAAAAAGTAGCCGGGAGCAAAATGCGTCATATTCTGGGCGCATTAACAAACAATCGCTTTAAAGGTGTTTTTTACAGGCATGTTGGTAACTACCACTATCCAATCTTCGTCGGCAACAACGGTAATGGTGGTCA
>DYSK01000061.1 GCA_020718315.1 Draconibacterium orientale | reverse complement strand
GAAAAGAATCGGCCGATATGTATATTGCACAAAATCGCGCCGATTTGGCAGAAGCAGAACTTTTTCAGGCAAACATCATCGAAAAGTATCTTCCAATGCAATTAACCGAAGCAGAAGTAAAGATGATCGTTCAAGATTTAATACACGAACACGGAGCCAGTTCTATAAAAGACATGGGACGAATAATGGGATTAGCTGGCAAGGAATTGGCTGGCAAAGCAGATAATAAAACCATTTCATTAATTGTAAAAGAGTTGTTGAGTTAGCAAAAATATTTAGCTTTTCCTGCTTTATGCTGCATTTTTTATACATTTGCAGCCGCAATCGGGGTGTAGCGCAGTTGGTAGCGTACTTGACTGGGGGTCAAGGGGTCGCAAGTTCAAGTCTTGTCACTCCGACAACGAAAAAGAGGTTTCTTTCATTAGAAGCCTCTTTTTTTACTCCTACAGAATTGATTTCTCGTTTCGTACGGGAATAAAATGGATGCCAAAGTAGCTAAAAAAAGGAGTGGGCCGCCTTTCGCTATTGGCAAAATAATCCATTGAGATCCAAAAAAAGCTTAGCTATTTTTATTTTCAAAAATATATATCCCTAAAACCATTTCTAACTTAGAAAAAACCAAATTTAATTTCGGATAAATTTTAGTACATTCGTAACAAATAAATCTTTTTTGATCTCATTGTGTATTCAATCTATTCATGAAAAAGATACCAAAATACATCAGTTTCCGCATTTTTATATCCTCTGCTTTGCTTTATTTTTTCTTGGTTATCCCATTTGTTGGTTTCATGTGGATACAAAAAATGCCGGAATTATTAAAGCAAGAAACCGGATTAAGCCTAATTGAAGCCGATACCGTTCTTGGACATGGAATATTTTCCGCTTCAAAATCGAACAAACAAGAATTTGACTCCCAAGATATATTGCCGACAGGAATCGCCGACCAGCAAAGCGTGCAAAGCCCGCTTACAAATAATTATAATTATCTGGGGAAAAGTTTCGAAATATTAATCAATACTTTTTTGTTCAGTCTACTCCTTTTAGCCTTTTTTAGCACTCCTTATAAGCGTTATTTTTCGCGAAAGCGAAAGATGTTGCCAGCCATTCCTGCTTTAGAAAATTATTGCCGCAAATGGTTGCTTTCGAGTCCAAATATCCATGCCGCTTTGTTTTCGCTGCCTTTTATCGTTAGTCACAGTTATATTGCAATCACTCTTTTTACTGGAAATATAGAAAACGAATTGCGCTATGGTTTGTTGAGGGATTATTTCTACATCAGTATATTGGCTTCATTTCTGACTGTATTATTTGTTTATTATTGGTCGAAACACAGGGTGCATATATTTTATCTAGAAATTCTATATACCGATATAGAACTTCGTAAGCGTATATTTAAAAAAACGGTTAGCAAAATAAGAAACCGTTTGTGGATTGCCAGCGGAATGACGACTCTTTTGCCATTGAGCATCGTTATTTTTTATATATTATTGAGTGTGAGCAGTTATAAAGATTTAAACATTTCTACATTAAGCCCTGAAACGCGCATAATTCTTTTTGGCTCCTACGCAAGCATTAGCGAAAACATCTCTCTGGAAAATGCTGTGTATATCAATTCTATAAACGCCCTTATGATGTTTGGAGGAATTGCCACCAGTGTTTTTGTTTCATTGATCTATATTTTTTCTTTTGTTCGCTGGACTACGCTCGACATTGTATATCCGGTAAAGGAATTGCTTTACAATATCCAAAAAACAGGCGAAGGCGAAGGCGATGCAAATTTTAGCGTGGTGAGAACAAATGACGAAATTGGAGAACTAAGCGAGGGATTTAATGTAATGGCACAACGTATTAAAGATCATATCGATAATATAAACGATTTGAGCAATTCGTATTTTCGTTTTGTCCCCAAGCAGTTTTTGGAATTTTTAGGAAAGAAAAATATTGTTGACATTCAATTGGGCGATCAAGTGCAGCGCGAAATGACGGTTATGTTTTCGGATATTCGCTCCTTTACAGATCTGTCGGAAGATTTTAGCCCGAAGGAAAACTTCGATTTTATAAATCATTATTTGGGGTATATGGAGCCCGTGATTATACGCAACAATGGATTTATCGACAAATACATTGGCGATTCTATAATGGCTCTGTATAGTTTGTCGGCCAACGACGCAATAAATGCGGCTATCGAAATGCGCGCAAAACTTCAAGAGTTCAACGACGATTTGAAAGGAAACGGAAAGCCAAGCATAGAAAGTGGCATTGGAATTCATACCGGCGAATTGATGTTGGGAATTGTGGGTGGACAAAGCCGGATTGAAGGCACGGTTATTTCCGACCACGTAAATTTAGCTTCACGTTTAGAAGGGCTTACGAAATTATACGGAGCCCCAATTATAATTAGTCAAGACAGCTTAATAAAATTGGATAACCCACTGCAATACAATTTTCGCTTTTTGGATATTGTAAAAGTAAAAGGGCGAAAAGCCTCTGTGAATATTTTCGAAATACTTGATGGCGAAAGAGCCACACAGCGCAATTTGAAAATTAAAACGAAAGACTTGTTTAACAAAGCCATTCAACAGTATCGATCAAAAGCATTTGATGTCGCCTTGCTCCTTTTCAAGGAAATCAATCATATCAACCCACACGACAAGGCGATAGATTTGTATATTGGCAGATGTGAGAAAAACTTAAAATTTGGCATTCCTGCAGACTGGGACGGTATCGAGATTTTAAATTTCAAATAATTTTCTACTCCAAAATACGTTCATAAGCAAATCATAAACTATAATCCTGCTTACTTGATCGTTCGTACATTCTTAGGATCGGATTGAATAAAGTTCGATATATTTGAAGGCGCAAAAAAATTAACGAAAATTAGCGAAAATGGCTATCGACATCATCATCATGAGCTACGTAATTTTAATGGCTTTCCTTGTACGTTTATCCGAAAATATCCCGAAATCTAGTTTGAAAATTGTCTTAATCGGACTGCTATTTAGTCCAATAATTGGTTTTGTAAGCTATTTTTATTTTCAGCGTACTTGATGTACTTGGCCACTTAATTTTTATCCGCCATCGTTTGAAAAATTTTGGAAGCAACCAAATCTATCGCAACATGATTTTTTCCTCCCTGGGGAACAATAATATCAGCAAAACGTTTTGTGGGTTCAATAAAAAGTTGATGCATCGGTTTTACCCAAGTGCTATAATGCTCCAAAGTTTTATTGTAAGCCCTTCCTCTTTCTTCCATATCGCGTCTGATAATACGCATTAAGCGGTCATCGGGTTCCGCGTCCACAAATATTTTAATATCCATTTTATCGCGAAGTTTCTTGTTCGATAAAATAAGAATTCCTTCAATAATGATAACGTCTTGCGCAGCAACGCGCACCGTTTCTTTTGCACGCGAACAAGTTAAATACGAATAGATGGGCATTTCGATCGGTTCATTTTTTCGGAGTTTGTCAATATCTTGATTCAACAAGGCAAACTCTATGGAGGAAGGGTGGTCAAAATTTATTTTTGCTCTTTCTTCGGCATTTAAATGCCCATTGTCTTTGTAATAAGCATCTTGAGGAATAATGGTTACAGAATTTTTTGGTAGAAGGTTAATGATTTTCTTAACCACTGTTGTCTTTCCGGATCCAGACCCGCCCGCAATACCAATAATTAGCATAATCAAATTTTTAAGCGAAAATACCGCTTTTATTCCTAAATGCAATCGTAAAATTAACATTGTTTAAATCTCAAAACAGTTTTAATACGCTGAATATAATTATTTTTGTCCTTTAATATAATAAGCAACCCATAGTGAATCAAAATTTAAAAACATGAAGAACACCAAATCACTTTCCTGTTCGATCAAAATATTTATTGGCTTCTTTATCAACCTTCTTTTCATTGGAAATCTATCCGCACAAGTTTATACTCCGGTCAAATGGCAAATGAGCAGCAAGCAAATCAATGCAGATGAAATAGAGCTGATTTTCAAAGCCACCATCGAAAAAAGCTGGCACTTATATTCACAAGACATTCCAATGGCGCCTCCTGCCACTACTTTTACTTTTGAAGAAAACGCAAACTACGAACGAGTTGGGCTTGTTATTGAAACCGAATCCATCTCGGAATACGATGCCAATTTCGATATGGTTTTAAAATACTTTTCGAACGAAGCTACTTTTGTCCAAAAAATCAAACTTTTGAGCTTAGAACCTTTCGAACTGAAAGGCTCAATCAATTTTATGAGTTGCGATGATACACAATGCCTGCCCCCTTCGGATGAAGAATTTAGCTTCGCTTTAAACAAAAATACCATTCCATCTCTTGAAAGCGAAAAAACAGCAGCCAAAACAGATCATTCGGAAGAAACTTTGATTGGATTTTTTGTTCTTGCTTTTCTATTTGGATTGGCAGCCATTCTTACGCCTTGTGTTTTTCCAATGATTCCAATGACCGTTTCGTTTTTTATGAAAGATGGTCAGAACCGAGCAAAAGGAAGGTTATACGCAAGCGTTTACGGAATTTCAATTATAGCCATTTATGTGTTTATCGGCTCAGTGTTGGCAGTAGTAGCGGGTCCCGGAATTGCCAATTGGTTGAGCACTCATTGGCTGCCCAATTTATTATTTTTCTTTATTTTTATGGTTTTTGCTGCCTCTTTCTTTGGTATGTTCGAAATTATTATGCCGCATTGGTTGGTCAACAAATCAACATCCCATGAAGACAGAGGCGGAATCATTGGCTCTGTATTTATGGCATTTACCTTGGTTTTGGTTTCTTTTTCGTGCACCGGGCCAATTGTAGGAACCATTTTGGTTGAATCGGCTGGAGGACAAATTTTGAAACCTATTGTTGGAATGCTAGGATTCTCATTGGCATTTGCCATGCCCTTTACACTCTTTGCTTTCTTCCCGCAATGGTTGAACAAATTACCAAAATCAGGCGGTTGGTTGAATTCTGTAAAAGTTGTTCTCGGATTTTTGGAACTTGCTCTGGGACTGAAATTTCTTAGCATAGCAGATCAAACCTATCATTGGGGACTTCTCGACAGAGAAATATATTTAGCCTTATGGATTGTTATTTTTACTTTGCTGGGCATTTATTTATTGGGGAAATTGAAATTTGCTCACGATAGCGATGTAAATTTCGTAAGTGTTCCCAGATTAATTCTATCCATAATCAGTTTTTCATTTGTAGTGTATATGATTCCCGGAATGTGGGGAGCTCCTTTAAAAGCTTTATCAGGATATATTCCTCCTATGCATACGCAAGATTTCGACATCGACAAATCCATTCGAGATCAAATAAAAACGGCCAATTTTAATTCACTCGACAAGAAGTCGATATGCGAAACGCCCAAATACCACGAATTTTTGCATTTACCTCATGGATTGGAAGGTTTTTTTGATTACGAACAAGCACTTGCTTGTGCTAAAGAACAGAACAAGCCTTTATTTATCGATTTTACAGGACATGGTTGTGTGAATTGCCGAGAAATGGAAGCCAATGTATGGGCCGATCCAAAGGTTTTAAGTCGCTTGCAAAACAATTTTATTATTACCGCGCTTTATGTAGATGACAAAACAAAACTAGCAGAAGACGAATGGATAACCTCTAAATACGACGGCAAAATAAAAAAAACAATCGGTAATAAATTTGCCGATTTTCAAATTTCCAAATTCAACACCAATGCTCAACCATTTTATGTTCTTTTAAATACCGATGGGGAATTGCTCATTCAACCGAAAGCATACGATTTGAATGTGGATAATTTTCTACAATTTTTGGATGATGGAATAGAGAATTTTAAAACTCAAAAAACGGTGCAATTGAAACGCTAATCTATTCTAAATTTGATCCACTGATTTTTAAAACAACAATTTGCGTTTTTCTATCGCATTTGAGGAAACCATTTTTGATATTCCTGCGGGCTGTTTATGTTTGCCAAGACCGATTCCTGTTCGCTAACAAAAAATCGTTTTTCGTATCGATTCAGAAATATTTTGAAATCTGAATACGCCGTGGCATTTTCTTTTAGCACCCGAACCAACTCATTGCCCAAAAGCAAAGGATGCCCATTTTTGTTTTGGAATTGAGGCACTACAAAAGCGTTCGGGTCATAAAGCGAGGACATTCCTTTTAAGAGAGAATGATTCACAAATGGATTATCGATGTTTTGAATAAAGACTCCGTCAGAATTAGCCGATTTACCAATGCCTAATTGGATAGAATGAAATCGACCCTTTTCAATATTATCATTTAAAATCAATTGAGCCCCACAGTTAGAAACCTTTTGTTTAATATCATTGTAATTCTGACTATTTACAACCAAAAACAACTTCGACTTTGAAAAGCCCGAATAACAGGCAAGAATATGCTCTATAAAAGTCAGATTGTTAGAAAACGGCAAAAAAGCTTTTTCCGTTCCCATCCGAGACGAATTTCCGGAAGTAAGAAGGATCAGATCTGGCATTTTAAACACAATATTTTATAAAGCATTCGTATATTTTCAAAAAAATTGCAAGCAAAATTCATTTATCCAGAAGTAAATGAATGCAAAGATAAAAATAGAATCGGAACTGCATTTTTTTTGAATTGTTGGAAAAATAAAAAACCTACCATTTAAAAAAACGGCAGGCATCCAAACTTCCACTCCCCATTAATATCAATAATTCAAATAAGTATAATCTCTATAATCATCTTGATCTTTATACCAATCCACAAAATCAGCACCTCCAGAAACAGCCCAAGAGGCAAATTTTGTGTAGCCTTTATTGATGGCAATTTTTTCTTTAGGGAAAGTAAAATCGTACAGAATATTTATACCCCAAGGTAAATTTGTTGAGTTTCTATAATATCTGCCAATAGCCGGATTGCTATCGTCATCGGCGGTACCAAAAAGAGCTTGATTCATCAAATCTGTTGGAGCCATATCCACTAAATGCATTTCTCTGCTTCTTTCGCCATTGATAAAGATAAACGGATTCAAACTTCCCATCTGATTGTTTCGAATAGGAACATTGTATTTCATAATCACTCTCATTTTCCCACTGTTCACATTGATATTGTCCCATGCATCGTCAAAAACAATAAAAACGGGTTTTGACTGATCGTTTTCTAATCCTTTGCTATCTACCGAAACAATATTTTTTGTCAGATTACATCCTACAACTTCTTTGATTATTGCCGGATCGCAATTCACTTCAATACCAAAACCATTTCTAAACGATCCCCCGACGTTTTTAATTATAAAATCAAATACGGTTTCGTGAATCAATCCTTCAGCGTTGTAAATATGAGCAAAACGATAATTCACTACCAAATCGTTGAAATCAAAGTCGCCAAGATTTGGCCACATATCTTCGAATGCATAAGTACCTAATCCGTAGATAGAAGGTGTATAAACTGAATAGGCGCGCTGGTTATCGTTTGGAAATTCGTCGTAGAAATCAATAATACCATCGTTATCCGAATCCACCGTTTTTACTAATGATTCGTCGAGCGGCAAAGTGGCTAAATCGTGGATATAATTTGCATAATCACCAAAACGATTTTCCCATCCGCCGGTAACATCGTCCATAATATATACTTTCCCTTTGGGTGTAACATTAGAAGCCCACCACAATTCGTTGGAAGAATCGTAAGTTAAAGAATTCGGGTAGTTTGGCAGATTTTCTGCCGAAATTCTTGTTGCGGTAAGTGTATTTTTATCAGCATAATCGCATCGATACAATCCGGAAGTAGTAGAAAGATACATCTTTCCATCTTCAGAAAAAGTTAAATCGCCACCATCAATTGCGTGAAGTCCATTCACTTTATAGTAGGATAACATTTTAGCGTTAGAAGGATCAATTTTAAGTACCCAATAATCGAAAGAAAAATAGAGCAAACCATCGTTGATATTGTAGCCCATTCTTGGACCAAAGTATCCCAATCTCCCAATCGTTTTCCATGTATTGGTATCGATATTGTACGAATACAAATAATAAGGAGGCTTTATTCCTACCGTATATAAAATTTCTTTTACCGGGTCGATGGCGCAAGTGTAACTTCCGCCCGATCCGTTTGGAATTGTACTGATAACCTTCAAATCGCCTGTGGATGAATTAATCGTAAACAATTCCGAAAGACTATTTACTCCATACAAAATATCAACCTCTTCGGCAGTTGTAGATTTTAAACCGGAAGCCGGTGTACTTTCATCAAAATGAACCGCCATTTTGGTATTTTGCACGGCCATTGTTTGCATAGAATAAGTCGCCATGTCATTTTTTACAATATAAATAGAGTCGTAATAAGATGGAATAGAAAGTGTTAAATCAAAACTGGATGAAGAAGTTATTTGGGTAAAAGCTAAATCGCTCAGTGCATCCACAAAAAGGCCCGATTGAGTAATTACATCTTCCATATCTCCGGCAGAAGTTGATGTAATCGTCTTTCCGATTGGATTATACAAATAAATATTGTATTTTACAAGATCACCGGAAGCAGATTTAAAACCGCTAAAGGTGAGGGAAACGTCTTTGGCTGTTTCGAACTGAAAAGTGGCCGGAATTTCCAAATCAACCAGATTCGCGTTTGGATCAGCCGGATCAGCCGGGTTGGACGTAAGCTCTTTATTACAGCTGGTTAGGCCGAATAAAATGAGCACGGCAAAAAGCATTAAACTTGTTCTTTTCATGGGGTTGGTTTTTTTGCAATTAATACTTTAATTAATCTGCCAAAGTTAAACCACTCAATGGCCAATAACAAGTCAATTCATTGCATATAGAATCCGTAAATAAACAAAAAAGTTCAAATTCATGCATCTTGTCCAAATGGCGGACAAGAAGGATTATCTTTTTTCGTACTGTTTTTCGTAATAATTCTGATAATCGCCCGAAGTTACATGCTCGAGCCATTCTTTATTTTCCAAATACCAAGTAACTGTTTTTTCCAAACCTTCCTCAAATTGCAAACTCGGTGTCCAACCCAAGTCGTTTTGAAGTTTTGTGCTGTCAATAGCATAACGCAAATCGTGTCCGGCACGGTCAGTAACATACGAAATAAGTTTTTCGCTTTCGCCTTCACTCCTACCCAATTTCTTATCCATGATTTTACAAAGCAATTTTATCAAAGCAATATTGGTCCATTCGTTGTGGCCGCCAATATTGTAGGTACTTCCACTTGCAGCTTGATGAAAAAGTACATCTATTGCTCGTGCATGATCTTCCACCCAAAGCCAATCCCGAACATTTTCGCCTTTTCCGTATACCGGCAGTGCTTTTTTGTGCTGAATATTATTTATAAAAAGCGGCAACAATTTCTCAGGAAATTGGTAGGAACCATAATTGTTTGAGCAATTTGAAATCACAGTCTTCAAACCATAAGTATCGCCGTAAGCCCGAACAAAATGATCGGAACTGGCTTTAGACGCCGAATAAGGACTGTGTGGGTCGTAGGCTGTATTTTCTGTAAACATCCCTATTTCGCCTAAACTTCCATACACTTCATCGGTTGATACATGATAAAAGCGGTGTTTTTCCATTTCTCCCTTCCAGATTAGCTTTGCTGCATTTAATAGATTTACGGTGCCAATCACATTGGTCATCACAAACTCTGTCGGATTTGAAATTGACCTATCCACATGCGATTCGGCAGCCAAATGGATCACATCCGTAAATTTCTCGGCCTGAAAAAGCTTGGTAATGGATTCGGCATCCACAATGTCCATTTTTACAAATCGATAATTTTGCTTGTTTTCAATGTCTCTCAGATTGGCCAAATTTCCGGCATACGTTAAAACATCGAGGTTTACAATTTGATATTCGGGGTATTTGTTTACAAACAAACGAACCACATGAGAGCCAATAAATCCGGCGCCTCCGGTGACTAATATTTTCTTTTTATAATTCATCTTTTTGTTTTTCTAAGTGATTATTGTTTTGTTATGAGCAATATAGTAGCAATTGCTAATTATAAAGATACGAAATTGTTTATTTTTTGAAGCTTAATGCTTTTTCCCAATGCCAAGCGGAGAGCATCATTTCATCCAAGGACTTTTGTGCTTTCCAACCCAATTCGTCGTTGGCAAAACTTGTATCGGCATATACAATTTCAACATCGCCCGGGCGACGATCGACAATCTGATAATTTAGTTTTTCGTTGCTTACTTTTTCAAAGGAATTAATGACTTCCAAAACAGAAAAACCATTTCCTGTTCCAAGATTAAAAGTTTCGATTTTCTTTTTTCCTTTATTTTGAATCATCCTTTCTATGGCTACCACGTGCGCTTGAGCAAGGTCCACAACATGAATATAATCGCGAATAGCCGTTCCGTCGGGAGTGTTGTAATTGGAACCAAACACACGCAATAATGGCCGAATTCCGATAGCCGTTTGAGTAATAAAAGGAACCAAATTGTTTGGTACTCCCAATGGCAATTCTCCAATTAAAGCAGAATCATGTGCTCCAATCGGATTGAAATAACGCAACAAAATAGCTTTCACATTGGTTACCAAACCGGTGTCGGTAATTATTTCTTCCGAAATTTGTTTGGTGTTCCCATAAGGCGACATCGCTTTTAAAATAGGCGATTCTTCCGATACCGGCAATATTTCCGGCTGGCCATAAACTGTGCAGGAAGAAGAAAAAACCAGATTATTGATGGAATGAACATTCATATTCTCCAAAATATTGACCAAAGAACCAATATTATTTCTATAATATTTCAGCGGGTTGTTTACAGATTCTCCCACAGCTTTGTAGGCCGCAAAATGGATGATTCCGTCTAAATCGGTATTTCGATTAAAAAAATCGTTGGTTTTATCCAAATCGGTTAAATCAAATTCTTCAAAGACCGGTCGCATGCCCGATATTTGCTCTATTTGATCAACCACATTTGCAAAGGAATTTGATAAATTGTCCACAATAATTACTTCAAATCCTTTTTTTTGAAGCTCTACTACTGTATGAGAACCGATATAACCGGTACCTCCTGTTACCAATATTTTCATAGCTATAATTTAATAATTGTTCACTGTTTGGTTTATTTGAGCGAACTAATTTAGTAAATTATAAAGCATAAATGTTCTTTAGCAAAAATCTTTTTTTTCGAGAATTAATTCTTAGAGACTATTTTTACGCATTGATTGTATTAAATTGCCTAAAAAAAAGGCATTTATTTTTTTATCCAATTCAAAATCTCTTCATCTAATGGACTGGTTTTAGACGAAACCACTTTTTCAAGTCTACCCGTTTTTCCTATCAAGTATTTTTGAAAATTCCAGCCCACTTTTGAATCCTCCACCCCATTTTTCTCTTTCATTGTTAGCCATTCGTAGAGCGGATCCATGTCGGCGCCTTTCACAGAAATTTTACTCATCATCGGAAATGTAACTCCATAATTAAGGGTGCAAAAGGCCTTTATTTCTTCATTTGTTCCAGGTTCTTGATGCAGGAAATTATTTGCCGGAAACCCGATTATAACGAAATTCTTGCCCCCAAATTGTTTGTATAAATTCTCTAAGTCTTCGTATTGAGGAGTAAACCCACATTTTGAAGCTGTATTGACAACCATTACTTTTTTGCCGGCCAATTGACTGAAGGCAAAATCATTTCCGTTGATGTCTTTCACTACAAAGTCATAAAAATTTTGTTGTGCAAAGCCGGCTAAACCCATTAAAGTGATTGATATTAATAGAAGTGTACGCATAATTTTTTATTGCAAATATACAATTTATATTTATTCTAAATAATCGAATTTTTAAATTATAAACCTTCTCAAAATAAGCTCACAAGCTATCTCAATGGAGTTTTGTTTTTTTTATTTTTAGCATCAAGATGCACGGAATAAAACCCATGAAATCGCTCGAGTATCGCTCGGAATCAGTCCTGCTATATAATTTCGAAAAACATAAATAACCTGAATTCGCTCTCGCAACGATTTAAAACAGGTGTCTTGGATAGAAATGAGACGCCTCTCAAAAGGATAAAAAATGGACAAAAAAAATCATTCAAAAAAACCGGTAAACATTTTACCAAAATGGGAAGCCATTTAATTCTT
>DYSK01000060.1 GCA_020718315.1 Draconibacterium orientale | reverse complement strand
AATTCGACCGAAACGAAGCCATTGCCACAATTCTAAATGCACAAGAGGAAGATGAAGACGAATATGAACTTTACACCGAAGAAGAATTGAAGGCATTGTCCAATTCCGAAATCGAAAAAATACTTTTGGATTTGGATTTTGAACCCATGGAAGTATTTGATAAAGAAGATGCGATAGCAACCATCCTGAACGCTCAACATGAATATACAGAAGAGAATGAGGAAACTGAAGATACCACTCGCTACACCGAAGAAGAATTGAGAGAATTGACCGACGCTGAACTACAAGAAATTCTTGAGAATTTGGGGTTTGAACCAATGGAAGAGTTCGACCGGGAGGAAGCCATCGAAACAATTCTGAATACTCAGGAGGAAGATGAAGAGAACCAGAACAATTAATCTCGTTAAAATTTAGAATCATGGCAACATTTAATTATACCGTAGATACTCAACCTATGGCTGCTGAATTGAGCAGTGTTTCACGTCATGTGAATGTTACAACAGGAGCTGTCGTAGCTATGCAAGCAGCGGTAATCAAAGCCGAAGCAAAAGCCGCCGATCATGTAAGCAACAATGTAAACAAAGGATTTTATTCTCTGATTCGATCCCAGATTTCGCAAAAAATGGCCAAACTGCAAAGCGAAGTGGACTCCAATTTGATGCAACTGAATCAGCAGAAAAAAGCCCTAATAAGCATCAAAGGCAGAATGCAAAGAGATTACAATATGATCGCCTCTCGTTATCTGAAACTGTTTAACGGCTTGAATGTAAATCTTAAAAACAGAGTTTTTGAACTCGATAAGCCAACAATCAATTTTGCTGTAAAAGAAGTGGATAAAGTTTCAAATCGAATAAAATATCTAACGGCAACCATCCCCATTGCGCAACTCGAATCGATATCGCTTAGCCAAAAAATTGTAGCCTCAAACCTCAAGCACAAAGGGCAGAACGTAATCAATTCGATGAAAAGTTTTTTGTTGGAAATGAATGCACAGAAAAAACTCACCGATCAAATTTTGATAAATGACAGCGGATATACTCGGGCAGCGAGAGCCTATATGCCAATTGTCATTTCTGAATGCAACAGAGACCGAACAGAAAACAAAAGCATTGAAATTTATGTTTCGGATGTGGAACTGGATAAGCTTTCCAGAGCGGCTGTTACAAACAAAGTGTTTGCTGAACTAAAGGATATGGAATGGAAACAAAAAACCACACCAAATCAAGAAATCAAGAGTGAGTTTAGCAAATTATTGGCCAATTGTTCGAAACCCCAAAGGGTAAAAGACAGGACGATGAATTTGTTTCAATCAAATAGCTTTCAAACCCTTTAATAGTTTTCAGCTATGAGTTATACAAAACATTATCAAGAAACAATAACAGTTAGTGGTTCTAAAACCGTATCTGTTTCTTATCCTGCATCGCAAAGCGGCGGAACCACATCTGCAACGGTCAATTATACCGAATACGTTCCTGTTGCCGTAAATATTCATGTTGATACCGTTCCGTTTGATACAAGCGTAAACAATTGCAATACGAATGTAAATGTACTCACAGGAGCAGTGGTTGCTACGGAAGTCGCTCAGATTGCTTCGATCGATAAAAATTCGAAAAAAGTCGCCAATACAATCATTTCAGGTTTCTTTAGCTATATCCGATCGGAAATAAGTCAACAAACTGCCGAGCTTTCGCAGAATATCGACGCGCATTTAATGCATCTCAAAGAACTATCGCAGTCGTGCCAAAATAAAAAAGAGCAAATGGAATCCGACTACAATCGAATCAGCAGTCGATATGCGAAAGTTTTCGAAGACCTCAACCGCGAATTGTCCAATCGCGTTTATGAACTCGATAAGCCCACCTTTGTCTTCAAAAAAGAAGCGGATCACCTAAAAGAAAGAAATACCGACAATGACTTGGTCAATACGGCTACCATTTTTGGATTCGAAAGCAGCAACTTACAATCAAAAATAAGCGCATCACTTGCAAAAAAAAGAGCCTTTGATACCATAAACAAAGTGAAAATGTTTCTTCATTTGCAAAAAAAACTCAACAATACCGTGCAGCACAGTATGATAAATGAAAATACGGCATCAACAAAGTTTTTTCCAATTTGCTTTGTCGAAACGCAAAATGAGAAAAGTAGAATTGATAAGAATATCTACTTCTCGAATCACTTAGCTGCGCTGAATGAAATGGCCAACAAGAATCGACTAATCAGTCAGTTTTCAGGCTCTGCAAATAGATGGATTGCAATACCAAAAGCATATCAGGCCAATCTGAGCTTTTATTTCCATTCAGAGTTAAACAATGCCTATTCTTCGAGCGAGCAACATACTGTTCGGGTGAAAGAGATGATTCTAAAGATTTCCAATCTTGAATCAATAAGCCAAATAAATTTTCAAAACAATTAAAAAAACAAGCAAATGAAAGAGTTAAAAGAACTTCGTTTCAATGAAAATAATATCCAATTGAAGGACAATGTAGTGAAAGGGTCTATTTTGCCTGAAAAAATTGCAGAGCTCGACAGAACAATTACTGTTCAGGGCAATTCCATCATCGAAGGGGCTGTATATGCTCACAAATTAGAAATCCAACAGGGCGATTCGGAAATTCGGGGAGCAGTATTCACACAACTCGAATTGTACGTAAACAGCGAAGCCAAAGGAAATATCTCCTTTAAAAAAAGCGTTGGATCGGCCAATTCGATTGTTTCGAGAGCCCTGAACTGCCATTTGATGTTCTATTCAGATATCAACGCAAAAACAATTACGCTCTACAACGCGTTTGTAGCCGGAAGTATTTATGCCGATGAAATTATTTTGCAGAATTGTGTAGTAATTGGGGGTGTATTTGCCACTCAAAATATTGATCTGACAAACTCGATTGTAGGCACATTCAATACACCATCCATAAAAGCAGCTCAGCACGTTTGGCTGTTGCTTCCAAGTGCTTTTTCAATCGAAAAAATCCATACAATTCCCGGAACTAAATTCTACAATCTCAGCTTGGCCGATTTGGGCGCTCTCTACAAAGGAACCACTCAAGCCGAAAATTCCGGGAAAATAGAAATGAATCTGGATGTGGACGAAGTGAAAACCACACTTACCAATGCCGAAACACAAAAAACACTGCGCAGTTATACTGTTGTAGGCAAAGTCTTGGCCGCCGATTTGTTGGATACCGATAAATTTCAAAACCATTTCTTGCTCACAGCGGCAAGTTTGGGTTCGCAATTACTTAAAACTTACGACATTGGAGTAAATGCAAAAGGCGAACCGATTGCATTGACTTTTGATAATATTCGCGATTTCTTTTTTGCTATTATCCATGGCAAAATAGAGGTTCAAGAAATAAGCGGAAACTTTGATATTTCGCAGATTACCGGAAAGTTCAATTAGAAAATGGAATTTAACCAGATTCAGTCTCGCAATAGAATGCGCGGCTGAATCTGGGTTTTTCCTCATCGAATCATTCGTTCGTTTCGGCAAAACTTCGAATGCTTTTTGGGAATTAACTAGGCATTTGCTTTTTGCTATACGAATTCGAAAAAACCATTACTCACAAACGAAAAGCACCGATAAATTTGCTTAAGTTTCACCAAAATTGAAGAAGTTTGAATGGAATAATTATTTCACAATATAAACATACCTGCCATTCTCAGCCAAACTCACATCCCAAACTAAGGTTTGATTGTACCATATTTTATTACAGTGAATACTGCCGGTACTCATTTCATTCAATTCAAAATCGATTCTATCTTCTGTTCCATTTCCAAAATTAATAAAGGATGTTGAAACCCCATTTGTTATTGTCCCTTGTCCAAAAAGACGTAAAAGGTACGTTCCTTTATCATCATTTTTGTACAGTAAAAAATGTTCAGGATAATCTAAATTTGATTCATACACCTTCGTCTTAACACCATTCACTATTTCATAAACATCGATATTGCTTTGTTGAAAACTATTTTCATTGTTAGGATCCAATAAATCGGCACCATTTAGGTCATGATATGCTATTTCCACTGATGCATCAATGAAAATTTCAGAAACTTGTTTTTTTGAACAGGAAATACAAAAAACAAGAACAGCTATTAAGAAAATATATTTTTTCATCTTTATTAATTTTATTTTCCCAATTCAGATATTTTAATGGTGTTCCCTTTGGCAGAAAATACCAATTTGATCACAATATCAACTATGCATAGTGTTTTATACATATCCGTCTGGGACTATTTCATAACTACTAATTTTTCACTTTCTAATATTTACTATCACTGCACTTTGATAATCAAAATCATAAGCATTATCTCCTACAGTAGGATTAAAACTACCAAAACCATACCAACCATCAGCTAGACCTCCCCAACCCCAATTCATATGAAATATTAATAGTGTCATACCAGTTTCGCAGAAAAAGCTTGATTGAAAGCCATCACATATCCAGCTATGTCCATTGTCATAATAAGGAAAAATTCCCCAATAATAATTTAATTCGCCTCCCACAAATATTACTGGATTATTTAACCTCAATTCTGACTTAACTACCTCATAATTTGAAGTTCCACTATAGTCAATTAATTGAGCTGATGAAAAACCAAAATCATCAATTAAGGAAGCAGCTATTTGATCTCTATTTGCGCTTGAACCTTCACAATCATATTCCATATTCACGGCATCACCAATATCTCTTAGCAAAATGGATGTATAAATGTTACCATAATTGTCAGGGATAACACTCCAATTATAGTCATTGGGAAATTCATGATATTTCATTAACTGCCCCATGGCGACTGCAACACATCCAGCTGGGGCTCTAAAATCACCATCCCCTTCAGCACAACCCAAAACAGGTGCCGCATCATTAAAACCATACCATTGTGACCAAGCAGTAGACAATAGTGGCATTTTTATTTCTGATGTATCTACACACTCACTAGGTAAGGGTTCTTTTTTTAATCCAGACATACCTTTACTTGTTAAATAAGATTCCCATTGACTTTTAATAAATACACTTTGCTCTTCATTTAATTTTCTAACCTTCTCAATCTTTTGTTTAGTAAAATATAACCAATCAACAAGTCCTCTTGGATATGAATAAGCATTTAAAGGAAAATTATTATCGTAAGAATATGCTAATATAGGAGTTTCTCTTTTATCCGCGGAAATAATTACAAATCCCACTTCATAATTTAAAATGTAATAGGCTGTTATACCATTCTTATCTGAAATTGTACGTGACGATTTAAGTTCTTTTGATTTTTTAAAGCCATAATGGTCAATAAACAAGTGATTTTCCGCGACTCTCATTGTTTCGTCTAATGTGGCAAAAAAAATATTTTGTTCTGACACATTTCCTATTTCTTTCTGACAAGAAATTAATAATAAGATTGGAATTAAATAAACGACAATAAATAGGCTGAAGTTCGATTTCTTTACATTCATACTCTTTCTATCTTTTAAAAAGAACAATCAAAATTGAAAATTTAATCTTCTACTTCTTAAATAAAAAATACATTTAATCAATTTCCTAAATTGCATTACATAGTTCGAATATACATTATTTTTTTACAAAAATCAATAAAAAGGCAACAAAAAAACCGCGCTTCAAACGAAACGCGGTTTTTACAAATGAAATTAAAAATCAGAATTAAATAATTCCTTGATCCATCATTGAGTTGGCTACTTTCAAGAAACCGGCTACATTCGCGCCTTTGGCGTAATTGATAAATCCGTTGGCCTCTGTGCCATGTTTGATGCAAGCAGCGTGAATATTGGTCATAATTGTATGCAATTTCTGATCCACTTCTTCGGCACTCCAATTGAATTTCATCGAATTTTGCGACATCTCCAAACCGGAAACAGCAACACCACCGGCATTCACGGCTTTTCCGGGTCCGTAAGGAACTTTTGCTTTATGAAAAGCATGAATAGCTTCTGGAGTACAACCCATATTCGAAATTTCGCCTATGTATTTTACGCCATTTGCCAGTAATTTTGCGGCATCGTCGCCATTCAATTCGTTTTGTGTGGCACAGGGCAAAGCAATGTCCACTTTTACACCCCAAGGACGTTCGCCCGGGAAAAATTTAGAACCTGGAAACTCTTTTGTATAGGGAGCTACAATGTCGTTGTTCGAAGCGCGAAGCTCCAACATATAATCTATTTTATCGCCGCTAATACCTGCTTCATCGTAAATATATCCATCAGGGCCTGAAATAGTAACTACTTTTGCTCCCAGCTCAACAGCTTTTAAAGCTGCACCCCAAGCTACATTACCAAAACCGGAAATACTAATCGTTTTTCCTTTTAAAGTATCCTTATGCGCTTTCATCATTTCATTCATGAAATAGATGCCGCCAAAACCGGTTGCTTCGGGACGAATCAAAGAGCCACCCCAATTTCCACCTTTCCCGGTTAAAACACCTGTGTTTTCACGTGCCAATTTTTTGTACATTCCATAAAGGAAACCAATTTCACGGCCTCCAACGCCAATATCTCCGGCAGGAACATCCGTTTCAGGTCCAATTAAACGCCACAACTCAAGCATAAATGCCTGGGCAAAACGCATTACTTCTGCATCAGACTTGCCTTTTGGATCAAAATCTGAACCTCCTTTACCACCGCCCATTGGCAATGTTGTCAACGAATTTTTAAAGATTTGTTCGAATCCTAAAAATTTCAAGATACTCAAATTAACACTTGGATGGAAACGTAATCCTCCTTTGTAAGGGCCTATGGCATTGTTAAATTGTACTCTGTATCCAAGATTAACTTGAACTCTGCCATTGTCGTCAACCCACGCGACTTTAAAAGTAAGGATACGATCCGGTTCAACCAAGCGTTCAATAATTCCGGCTGTTGCAAATTGCGGATTTTCAGCCAAAACGTCTTCAAGAGACTCTAAAACTTCTCTAACTGCCTGAAGGTATTCCAACTCACCCGGGTGTTTGGCCTCCAAATTGTTCATGAATTTTTCTAAGTTCATTGCTTAATTTTTTATAAATATTTTTTGTTAACTAATTCACACTGCAAAGATATTCAAATTATTAAATGCGCTTAATTACTATTTTCTAAAACGTTTGCAAAAATACTATTTTTCATGTTATCAATTATTTACAATTGCAATTTATATTCGATACACACAAACTTAAATTAAGAAATAGTTTGTTTTTGTGAAGGCCTGAATGGCAGCAATTTCGATTTTGAAAAACCAAGTTAAATGAAAGCGTCACTCCTTTTTTACAAGTAAAAGAAATACCAATTTCGCTCATTTGGTTTTCGATGAGCAGGCTCGAGTCCGTCGGTTGACGGATAAGAATCCGACCCGCCTTTTTTCACTATAAGCTGAAACCAAAATAGCCCAAAGTTTTTACTTTGAGCTATTGTTGTAGCGGGATCGAGAATTGAACTCGAGACCTCCGGGTTATGAATCCGACGCTCTAACCAACTGAGCTACCCCGCCATTTTTTTAAAATATACTTTAAGAACTTTTCTTTACTTATTATTTCACAAGATTGAACTCGTGTCCGTCAGCTGACGGATATGAATCCGACGCTCTAACCAAAGAGCTACCCCGCCATTTTTAAGATTGCAAAATTAAAAATATTTTCAACTAAGCAACCTATAAATGAAAAAAATACAAGATAAACCGATTTATTTTTTGACAGTGGAAAATTTAAGAAAAATACAGAACCGAAAACCCATTGGAAGTTTTATTTCAGATTTATTTATACGGTGCCAATATTTAATTATTTGCTTTAGACTTTTTATTCCGGCAGATTGAAAATCTTTAATTCCACCGACTTCCCATATACACTCGAGATGTAGGATCGGGTTTGTTTCAATAAATCGAAAAGCTGAAAGATTCGATGTCCTGAGATGATGTCAAAGATTTAAAGGACTGAACTACAAATAGATTTGACAGTTTGTGCGCCGCAGTGGACTAGTAAATTGCTTTTATATTATTTGCATTAAAAGGATGTAACCAGATTAGAAATAAAGTTACCGTGAAAGTATTTCTATAAAAAAATCCATTGCTTCGGACTCAGGTTCGAAGCAATGGATGAAAATGTTTTGCTCAATACAGCTATTCTTTACTTATAAGCATGAACGCCAAAAGGATTCTTGATATACTCGCGTAATAGTTTTGCTTCCGATTCGGACGATTCCAAAACAGCGCGAATCACATCTTCAACAGCGATTATGCTTACAATTTCGTCGCCATCTAGGATTGGAATATGCCGGATATGCTTATCGAGCATGGCTTTCATCAGATAGGCGTCGTCGTCGTCCATTTTTCCCACAATCAGTTCATCGGCCGGAGTCATCAAATCTTTTACCATATTTGTTCCATCGAGTGCTTTGCCCATTTTGTAGCATTTGTACAAAACGTCGCGTTCAGAAATAATTCCAACCAATTGATTGTTCTCATTTACCACAAGAGCTGCGCCGGTTTTGGTTTCGTCCAAACGTTTTACGGCGTGATAAACAGAAGTGTATTCCGTAACCGTAACAACACTTTTTCCTTTATTTTCTACTATTTTAGATACTAACATCTTTCCTCCTTAATTTTTATAATTTAACAAAATCGGAATCCGAAAAATATTTCATAAACTGAGCACGTTCAAAAAGGATTGGTTTACGCACATTTTTCTGATTTAGTTTCCCGACAAACTCTGATGTTTTTTTGTAATTTTTAGAATCCATCCACAAAGATAAACTTTCATTCATTTCCAAAATGACTTGTGGCCCATTTTTTATGATACTCGAAACCACTTGAACGGCTTGAGCCCCTACCAACATATTTTTGATGACAGATTCTCCGTTTACGACACCTGTTGAGGATGCTAAATCGCAGGCAACCAATGGCGAAAGTATTCCCATCCAACGTAAAACCATGCTATTATCCACTGCTAAGCTATGAAAAGATTGACTGACTACTTTTTCTGTTTTGATATCCACATCAGGTGAATAAAAACGATTAAAAAGAACCATTCCCTTAATCCCAGTGTGACTCAGTCGAGTGAAGAAATTAGCCATTCCGGAAAAATAATGGCTCATTTTGATGCTCACGGGTATAGCCAAAACATCGGTTACATGGCTAATAATATCGAAGTATGATTTTTCATAATCAAAACCGGTAAACTCAGCATCAGCAGGTAAAACAAATACGTTTAATTCGATTGCATCGGCACCGGCATTTTGCATTTTGAGTGCAAAATCGACCCATTCGCCATGGCTTGTACAATTGATGCTGGCTATGATTGGAATATTGGTTTCTTGTTTGCAGTCTTTAATCAGTTGCAAATAATCGCCTATATTTTTTTGTTTGGTATAATAAGTCAGATAATTTTCGGCATCACCGAACGAATCGTACATATTATTAACACGCTGCGAATCAACGTCAATAAGAATTTGTTCTTCGAACAGCGATTTCAAAACCACCGCTCCGGCTCCGGCCTCTGCCAGTTTTTTTACTTTTTCTAAGGAATCAGTCAGAGGCGAACTTCCAACGATTATCGGACTTTTAAGCTCTAAACCTAAATATTTTGTAGATATATTTACCATAATTTGCTAAAATTATAAAATTAAACGTGCTGTGCAACTCATTTCTGTTTATAAATCCATATTAACTTGATCCCCATTTAGAGCGACTTATTGAGCAAGATGAATATCTTTAAAAAGATTACCCTTAAAGGGCTTCGCCTTACTTTGTCTGCGCTCAGAATGACCAGGAATCAAAATTCTAACCCATCATCTATTTATTTTGCAGCTTTAAAATCGATTCCTTGAATAAAATTGTCAATTCCGATAGCTGCTTTATGGCCATTGGCAATTCCATGAATCACGTCGGGACCTTCAATAATATCGCCGCCCATAAAGAACCATTTTACACCGGTTTGGAAGCATTCATTTGTTTCCACCCTGCCGCGAGGACTAAATTGAATATTTTCTTTAAATTCCTCGGAGATGTAAGTTAAATCCATTCCCTGTCCAATAGATTGTATAATCTGAGTTCCCGGCCAAAATTCTTTTACGTCCATGGAACACTGGGGATTAAAACGACCGGTATTATCGAACAGCGAATTACACTGAACAACATGCAAACCGGTCGGAATGCCGTCTTTAATTTCTACAGATTGTGGAGCCCAACCAGGATGGATTATTGCACCTTCTTCGCGTGCTTCTACAACTTCTTCGCGATCGGCCGGCATCACTTCTTCTTTTTCCAAAGAAGTGGCAATGATATTCACTTTACCATATTTTGCTTTTTGCATACGGGCTAAAGAGCGTGTAATATCCATTGCTACGTTTCCGCCTCCAATTACAACAATTGATTCCGCCACTTCAATTTCATCGCCTGCAGTAATTTTCCGCAAATAATCGGTTGAATAATACACATGTTCGTTTTCGGAACCTGGAATTCCGGTCGAACGGCCCAAGTGCAAACCTGTTCCTGCAAAAACAGCATCAAACTCTTTTCCCAATTGGTCAAGTGTTATATCTTTGCCAATACGTGTATTGTATTTGATATCAACACCCAACGACAAAATATAATTGATGTCTTTATCAATTTGATCGTAGGGCAAGCGATATTCAGGAATACCATAGCGCATCATTCCGCCTGCTTGGGCAAATTGTTCGAAAATAGTGATTTGATATCCCATTTTGGCCAAATAATGTGCAGCAGACAATCCGGAAGGACCAGAACCAATGATGGCAATTTTCTTGTTGTTGTTTTCTATTTCGTTTGTATCGAGGATATCTTTGTATTTTTCGCTTGGCACTTGGTCGGCGATATATCGTTTCAACCAACGTATAGAAAGTGGGTCACCTTTATGACCGATGGAACAAACTGTTTCGCATTTATGTGTACAAATCCGACCGCAAATTTCGGGTAGAGGATTTGTTTCGTAGAGAATTCGCAAACCTTCTTCGATATCATCGTTTCGAACAGCTTTGATATATTCGGGAATTCCCATGTGAGCGGGGCAAGTAGCTGTACAAATTCCACATTCTACACAACGATCGGCTTCGGCTTGGGCTTGCTCTTTTGAATATCCTTTCACCATTTCAATAAATGAATCGCTTCTTTCTTCAGGATGTAAATGCTCCATAGGAACACGTTTTAACCCGTAGAATTCATAATTACCTTCCGGCTTTTTCCATCCTTTTTCGTTGTTGTCCCACGATTTTTTATCAATTCCGGGCGTATATCTAAAATCTTCCGCTTCGGTAGTTACCCAAGTATATTCATTGGAAAGCGTCAAAGAATTGGTTGTACAAACATCAACACAAAGAGCACACCAGCAGCATCTTCCATAGTCTAAACGAGGACGTAAACCACTATCACCACTAATCGGATCTTTATAGGGTACCAAATCGATGGCTTCGTTTTCACAAATAGCTTCACATGTACCACATCCAATACAGAGATCGATATCGTTTTTATGAAATCCACGATAACGGTCTGCTCCTGGACGATCATTGAAAGGATCACGAATTGTAACGGGTTCTCTAGCGATCCTTTTCCAAGCAGTAAACGGGCTTAAAACATCTTTTATATTCATTTTAAATATTTTTTAAATCAAAATTAAACCACCTTATCTTTCAATTTCGGGAGGACAAGTAGCCAAAGAAACCATAATTCCGGCCGTATCAGCAATATTTGCATTGATCAATAATCTATCTAACAATGCATTTGCATGGGTATAACTTGGCCCTTTTAGGTTTACACGGCGCGGTTTGTCACTTCCGTCAGTTACCATATAGAGCCCATATTCACCACGTGAACTTTCACATTTTTGATATGTTTCGCCTTTTGGAATACGCCAATGCATCACGTTTGGAGTTTCGGCTTTAATTTCTCCTTTTTCGGGCATTTTGGCCATAATTTGACGAATCAAATCTATGGTAGTTTGCAAATCGTACCAACGCACACGGCTACGGGCAAAAACATCGGATTCGGTAGTAGTATAAGGTTCAAAATCCAGTTCGGCATATTTAAGATAAGGATGTGTTTTTCTCACGTCGCGCATCACGCCGGCAGCGCGAGCAGAGGGACCATAAACG
>DYSK01000059.1 GCA_020718315.1 Draconibacterium orientale | reverse complement strand
GCGCAGCGGCGATTTAGATATTGGCGCATTGTTTCATATCATCAAAAAAGAAGAGCTTGATATCGAATCAGCCAATACTTTAATCAACAAACACAGTGGAATGCTGGGCATTAGTGGCGTTTCGTCTGATATGCGCGATATCGAAAAAGCCGCAGAAGAAGGCAACGAAAGAGCTCAGTGTGCTTTAAAAATGTATCAATATCGAATTAAAAAATACATTGGCTCTTACGCGGCCGCCATGGGTGGAGTAGATGTGATTGTTTTTACCGGCGGAATTGGTGAAAACGATTGGCATACTCGCCAAAATGCAGTAAGCGGATTGGAGTTTATGGGAGCCGAATTGGACATCACAAAAAATACTGGCCTGAGAGGAAAAACAATGGATATTGCTACTGAAAATTCAAAAGTGCGAATCCTGGTCATCCCTACCAACGAAGAATTGGTTATTGCCTCTGATACCTACGAAATATTGGAAAACGGATTGGATCAACTGTAGAGGAATACCTGACTTTGATCAAAAGAAAGCCTAATGTAGGTTTTCGATTTATTCGTTTCATCAACACTAAAAGCCTGGTTATATAAAAATCAGGCTTTTTTATTTGCAATTCATTCATTTCATTTTATGAAGATTTTAACACCGGGAAACGTTTACGATAATAAACGTTTCCTATCTTTGTCGTAAATTTATTCAAAGCGAACAAATGCAAGATGAAACAAATTGGGATGACCCCAAACTGAGGGAAATCCTAGAAAAGACAGTGGAGCTGTTTTACGAATTCGGAATTCGAAACTTGAATATGGATGACATCAGCAGAAATTTGAAAATTTCTAAAAAAACGCTCTATCAATATGTAAAAAGCAAAGAAGACCTGATTGAAAAGATTTTTGAATACGACGGTTTGAAATGGAACATAGAATTTGCTAAAATTAAGATTGACGAACTGAACGCCATCGAAATTTTGGTAAAAGCCAGCCTGCTGATTTACGACGAAATGCGCCGACTGGATTCGAAACAGAAATTCGAATTAAGAAAATACTATCAGGCAATTTTTGATCGAGTGATGCAGGCCAAGCAAAATCACATCCTTGATCATATCAGCATGAACATTCGGAAAGGAATAAAGGAAGGACTTTATCGAAGTGATGTGAACATAGAATTGGCAGCTACTTTATATGTTAGAAATATGATCGACATGCACAGCGATCAATATTGCTTCAACGAAAACATCAGCTTCGAGCAACTCTTTGAGGCCATGTTCGAAAATCATCTTCGCGCTATTTCCACTCCGGAAGGGATCGCTTATTTCGAAAAACGAAAATCAGAAATCAACCAATTAAATAATAAGCATAAATAAAAAAAACATGTTAATTAAAAACACGAAAGTTCTACTTTTGCTCAGCTTACTCCTTGGAAATATTTACTTTGCCAAAGCACAAGACACGCTCAGGCTAAGTTTGCAAGATGCCGTAGCAAAGGCGATGCAGAACAACATAGCTATTCTAAATTCAGAAATTGACTTGGAAATTGCACAAAAAAAGATTTGGGAAACCACCGCAAGTGGTTTGCCTCATCTCGACCTTAAAACAGCCTATACGTTTTATCCCAAAGTGCCCAGCCTTCCCGCTACTTTCTTCGATCCGGCTGCCGACCCAAATGCAGTTGTGGAGTTGGGCGTTAAACAAAACGTGGTGGCCGACCTCACTCTTTCACAACTCATCTTCAACGGCGCCTATTTTGTTGGCTTGCAAGCATCGAAAGCATATTACAAACTTTCGGAACAAAACAACGAAAAAACTAGGCTGGAAGTGATTGAATCGGTAGTGAACACCTATCACATGCTTCAACTTGCCGAAGAAAGCAGTGTTATATTGGCTCAAAATTTGGAAAATATTACTAAAACTAAAAGCGAAATAGAAGAAATGTTCAAGCAAGGATTTGTTGAAAAAACCGATGTAGATCAACTGCAAGTGGCCGCTAATACCATTCGCAATGCGCTGAACGAAATAGAAAGCAATCTCCAAACCGGATACAATTTATTAAAAATTCAATTGAGCTTGACCGATGTTTCGCTCTTGGATTTGAAAGATCCATTGGAATCGGACGAAGCTTTGACGCAGACAAGTATTCAATTGCTGAGTGCCGCTTTTAATTTGGAAAATAATGTCGATTATCAATTGATTAAATCGGCCGAAAAAATGGCTCAGCTCGATCTAAAACTAGCTATGAGCAGCTTTTTGCCAAACATTGTTGGATATTACAACCATACAGAAAAACTAAAAGCACCTCTTTTTGATTTTGCACCAAAAGACCTTGTGGGCGTGAATCTTAGCTTTCCGATATTCAGCAGCGGACAACGACTGGCCACGCTTTCTCAAAAAAGAATGAACTTGGAAAAATCGCAAAACAATCAAAAATTTGTTTCGGAAAACATTCTCATGCAGGCAAACCAATACCAAAGCGATGTAAAACTAAAGCTGGAGAAATATTTGAATATGAAAGTGAGCAAAGAATTGTCGGAAGACATTTATTCCCGTACACTTGAAAAATACAAGCAAGGAATGGCTACAAGCATGGATTTAATGAATAGCCACAACCAATTTCTCGTTAGTTTGACCAACTATTATCAGAGTATCTACAATTTGCAAAGTGCAAAATCAAAATTGGAAAAGTTGTTCAATCTTACCACCATCGAAAACCAATAGGTATTTGAATGCTATAAAATTGAATCGAAAAAAATGATTGACTAACAAATTAAAATAAGAAAAATGGGCGCTATTCAATTTCACAACAAACAGAATGAAAACGCGAATCGTTGCCTTTTGATCGATCTAAAAAAAACAAATTATACACAGATGAAAAAATTTATTTACTATTTTGCCTTGGTTGCCATTTCGGTTTCGTGTAGTCAGCCAATCGACAAAAAAGCCCAACTCGAAAGGCTTCAAGCAGAGCGTGAGCAATTAAACGGAAAAATCCAAAACCTAGAATCGGAATTAAATGTAAAAAGCGAAAACATCGAAATAAAATCTACTCCGGTGAGTATTGTCGATGCCAATGAATGTGTTTTCGATCATTATATTCAAGTTCAAGGCACCGTTGACGGAGAACAGAATATTGCTGTAAGCCCTCAAATGCCAGGTGTTGTTACAGCGGTTTATGTAAAAGAAGGCTCGGCAGTAAAAAAAGGACAGCTTTTGGCCGAACTAGATGCTCAGGTGATGAAGGAAACAATTGAAGAAGTGAAGACTCAACGTGAGCTTGCGAATAATATTTTTTTGAAACAAAGTGCATTGTGGGAAAAGAACATTGGCAGCGAAATTCAATATTTGCAAGCAAAAACAAATAAAGAATCGCTCGAAAGACGTCTGAATACACTGAACGAACAATTAAAAATGGCGCAGATCATATCGCCCATCAATGGCATGGTCGAAAGCGTCCCGCTGCGTGTTGGCCAGATGGCTTCTCCGGGTTTGCCTACTTCCACCATTCGCGTAATAAACATGAGCATTGCGAAAATTTCGGCCGATGTCTCCGAAGTGTACGCCAACCGAATCAAAAACGGGAATCCTGCCGTGGTGAGCTTTCCGGATATTGGAAAAGAAATTGAATCGAAACTTAGCTTTACCAGCCGCTATATCGATCCAACCAATCGGACATTTAAAGTCGAATGCAAAATTTCGACAAACGAGCTCGAACTGAGAGCAAACATGATTGCCTATCTTAAAATTAAAGACTATTCGAACCCGAAAACATTTTGCGTGCCTGTAAATTATATTCAAACCAATCAAGATGGCAAATTTATTTATTTGGCTATTCAAAAAGGGAACAGTTGGATTGCCGAAAAAAGAACAATCAAAATTGGAATGGATTACAACGGAACTGCAGAAATTCTGGAGGGAATCAACAGTGGAGAAAAAATTATCACAAGTGGATTTCAGAACCTGCTACCAGGCGTCATCGTAGTTTTCTAATATCCAAAAATTGACCATTATGTCGAAAGAAAATAAAATTAAAGAGTTTTTTGCAACCAGTTGGGCTATTGATAATAGAACAAGTATTTATGTGCTTGCCATTATTATTTCAGTTCTTGGTTTGATGAACTATTATTTCATTCCAAAAGAACAATTCCCACAGATTGAAATTCCTTACATCGTTGTAAGTACACCTTATCCGGGAACATCTCCATCCGATATCGAAAATCTGGTTACCCGACCAATCGAAAAACAATTGAAATCAATTGCCGATGTCAAAAAAATAACGAGCAACTCTGTCCCCGATTTCTCTTCCATCGTCGTCGAATTTGACCCCAATTTATCCATCGAAACAGCGAAACAACGTGTTCGTGATGCCGTGGATAAAGCAAAAACAGAACTCCCGACCGATTTGCCAACTCAACCTCAGATTATGGATATCGACCTAAGCGCTATGCCGGTTATGTTTATCAATATTTCCGGGAATTACGAACTGGACAAACTCAAACGCTATGCGGAAATTGCTCAGGACAAAATTGAAGGGCTGAAAGAAATTACACGTGTCGATATTGTTGGAGCACTCGATCGCGAAATTCAAATCAATGCCGACATTTTCAAAATGCAAGCCGCCAGAGTTACTTTTAACGACATAGAGCGGGCTGTTGCTGCCGAAAATCTCACCATCTCGGGCGGAACACTTACCAACAATGGCGTCCGCAATACTGTTCGTATCAAAGGACAATTTGCCGATGTAGAAACACTGAAAAACATTGTTGTTCATTCGTCGAGCGGTGCCTATATCAAACTGAGCGACTTGGCCAAAGTGGAAGATCATTTTAAGGAACAAGAAAGTTTTGCTCGTTTGAATGGCAAAAATGTCATTACGCTCAATGTGATCAAAAAAAGCGGTTCAAATCTTTTGGATGCCTCCGACCAGATAAAAGTCATCGTTGACGATCTAAAAAGCGACGTCTATCCAAAAGATATGGAAGTCATCATCACCGGCGACCAAAGTCGTTTTACACGCAATACCTTGGAGGAATTGAACAATACAATCATCATCGGTTTTATTCTGGTTACCATTGTTTTGATGTTCTTTATGGGTTTTACAAATGCCTTTTTTGTCGGATTGTCGGTCCCTCTTTCCATTTTTGTTGCCTATCTCATTATTCCGGGATTGGGCTATACCATGAACATGATTGTGATGTTTGCCTTTATATTCGCTTTGGGAATTGTGGTGGACGATGCCATTGTGGTGATTGAAAACACACATCGATTGCATCGATACAATCCGGATATCAAAGTAGCAGCCAAAAGAGCTGCCGGCGAAGTGTTCTTGCCTATTTTATCAGGAACGCTCACTACTTTAGCGCCTTTCTTTCCATTGGCTTTCTGGCCGGGAATCGTTGGTCAATTCATGCATTATTTACCTGTAACACTCATCATTACGCTCTTTGCCTCTCTTTTTGTGGCCTATGTATTCAATCCCGTCTTTGCCGTTTCGTTTATGAAACACGAATACGACCAAGATTTTCAAAAAGACCGTGGGTGGAAACGCTTGAAAACAATCATGATTATCATGTTGGCTTTTGCTGCTCTTTTCTACGCTACCAAAGTGTATGGACTGGCCAACTTCCTAGTTTTTGGCGTTCTGATGATTCTTTTTTTCCATTTTATCTTGAAAAAAGCAATCAAAACTTTCCAAGATAAAACATGGCCATGGCTGATGGCTGTTTACGAACGGCAACTGAAAATGATTCTAAAAGGAAGTAGGCCATTGTGGATTCTTGCCGGAATGATTGTTCTGTTTTTTGCAACAATTGTCATCACCGGAATTGCTAAACCAACTGTTTTGTTTTTCCCAAACAACGATCCCAACAACATTTTTGTTTATATCAAAATGCCGGGCGGAACCCATCAATTGGTAACCGACAGCATTACAAGAATTGCCGAGCAAAGAGTTTATAAAGCCATAGGAAAAAACAATCCTGATATCGAATCCATCATTTCAAATGTTACCATAGGTGCTGAAGAACAAGGCTTTGCTTCGACGGGAACACCGTTTAACAAAGGAAAAGTTTCGATCAACTTTGTAGAACATAAATTGCGCAGCACCGGGATTTCGACCACCGAATATTTAGAAATTATCCGCAAAGAAGTGGCCAATATTCCGGGAGCCGAAATTACAGTTGACAAAAACAAAAGCGGTCCGCCTACCGGAAAACCAATCAATATCGAAATTACCAGCGAAAATCTAGAAATTTTGGTGGCCGATGCCAACGCTTTCCGCAATTATTTAGACTCCTTGAGTATTCCGGGAGTGGAAGAATTGAAGCTCGATTTCGAAATGAATTCGCCTGAAATAATTGTGCAAATTAACCGCGACCGGGCTCAACGACTGGGCATTTCGACCGGACAAATTGGTACGGAAATACGTACGGCCTTGTATGGAAAAGAAATTTCCAAATTGAAACAAGAGGAAGACGAATATCCAATTGTGCTTCGTTATGATAAAGCCACTCGCGACAATATTGACGCTTTGGTAAATCTGATGATTACTTACCGCGATATGAACAGCGGAATGTTGCGCAGCATTCCATTGTCAACAGTTACCACAATTGATTATACCTCCTCCTATGCGGGCATCAAACGGCTAGATCAGAAACGAGTGATCACGATCTATTCAAATGTTCTTTCGGGCCATTCGGCCAACGATATTGTACCAATCATAAAACGAGAAGCTAAAAATTTCTCGATGCATGAAGGAACAGCATTGAAACTAACCGGCGAGCAGGATAATCAAGCAGAAACCATCGCCTTTTTATTAAAAGCCATGATCATTGCCATTGGAGCTATTTTCTTTATTCTAATAACCCAATTCAGCTCCGTGAGCAAATCGCTGATTATTCTTAGCGAAGTAATTTTTAGTATTATCGGTGTGCTTCTGGGCGTAATTATTTTCGAAATGGATTTGGTTATCATGATGACAGGCTTGGGCGTAGTAGCTCTTGGAGGCATTGTTGTGCGAAACGGAATCTTGATTGTCGAGTTTATCGATGTCAAGAAAAAAGAAGGAATGCCCACACGAAGAGCAATAATTGAGGGAGGCCGAACACGTATTACGCCGGTAATTCTGACTGCTACCGCAACAATGTTGGGATTGGTTCCATTGGCTGTTGGAATGAATATCAATTTCACCACCATGTTTACAGAACTTAATCCCCATATTTATTTTGGAGGCGATAATGTTGCATTTTGGGGGCCATTGGCTTGGTCTATCATTTTTGGATTGAGTTTTGCAACCTTTCTAACTTTGATGTTTGTTCCGGCTTTGTACGAACTGGATTATACCATTCGGCTAAAAATTGCCCGTCGCAAAAATCTAAAACGAGTAAAAGCTCTAAAAATGTAAGCAAAGTGATGAAAACGAAAAGCGGCAGAAAATCAATTTTCTGCCGCTTTTTTCTTTTAAAATGCCTTCGGTTCGATCGTTAGCCGAGCTATTTCAAAGTGCTTATTGCAAAGTCGATCCTATTTAAACAGTCTTCTTTACCAATAAATGCAATGATTTTAAACAAGTCGGGGCCAATACCATCCCCCACAACGGCAAGGCGCAAAGCATTCATCACCATCCCAAAACCGAGTTCGTTTTTTTGAATATAATCGGCAGCCAGATCATGCAAATGTTCGCTTTCCCATTTTGAGGAAGCCGCAAACAATTCTGTTAAATCGGCCATAAAACCGGCTGTATTTTCTTTCCAGCGTTTTTTTACTACTTGCGGATTAAATTCCAGAGGCGATTGGAAAAAGAAATAAGAATGTTCCCAAAAATCCTTCACAAATACAGCTCTCTCTTTTACCAATTCAACAACTTCACCAAGCTTTTCAATTTCAATCTGAATGTCTTTTTCTTGCAATTGAAGCTGAAACAAAGCAGCCAACTCTTCTGTTGATTTTGTACGCAAATAATGCTGGTTAAACCATTTTGTTTTCTCCGGATCGAATTTTGATCCCGATTTCCCCACTCTTTCCAAGCTGAATGCTTCGATCATTTCGTCCATCGAAAATATTTCTTTTTCCGTTCCGGGATTCCATCCCAAAAGAGCAAGCATATTCACAAAAGCTTCGGGGAAATAGCCCTCTTCGCGATAGCCTGAAAAACTTTCTCCCGAAATTGGATCGTTCCACTTTAAAGGAAATACGGGAAATCCCATTTTGTCGCCATCGCGTTTGCTCAATTTTCCCTTTCCAACTGGCTTTAAAATAATTGGCAAATGCGCAAATGCAGGAGCTTCCCAATCAAAAGCCCGATATAACAATACATGAAGCGGTGCCGATGGCAACCATTCTTCGCCGCGAATCACATGCGATATTTGCATCAAATGATCGTCCACAATATTTGCCAAATGATAAGTGGGCATTCCGTCCGATTTAAAAAGCACTTTGTCGTCGAGTGTGGCGGTTTTCACACTCACCTCGCCGCGAATTAGATCGCTAAAAATCACTTCTTCGTCTTCCGGGATTTTAAATCGTATCACATACGCCTCTCCGGCGCTTAACTTATGCTGTACTTCTGCTGCCGAAAGTGTCAAAGAATTGTCCAACTGCTGTCTGCTTTCAGCGTTGTAGATAAAAACTTCGTTTTTAGCCTCCAATTCAAGGCGTATCGAATTTAATTTTTCGGAACTGTCAAAAGCATAATAAGCCCAGCCGCGTTCGATCAACTGATCTGCATAATTTCGATACAATTCTTTGCGTTCCGATTGCCGGTAAGGACCAAATTCTCCTTTCCCATTTGTTCCTTCATCAAACTCAATCCCACACCAAGCCAAGGATTCTTTTATATATTCCTCCGCTCCGGAAACAAAACGCGTTTGATCGGTATCTTCAATACGAAGAATGAATTTCCCATTCAGTTTTCTGGCTAACAGATAGTTGTACAAAGCGGTACGAACACCTCCCATGTGCAATGGGCCTGTAGGACTTGGAGCAAAACGCAATCGAATAGGACTTGTCATAATCATTTCTTTTCGACGGCAAAGATAAACAAGATGCCACAGCATGAAAAGATTATTCGGGGAAATTGCAAAGCAAGAATCTACAATCCATATTCCAGGATGAATATCTGCCTTTTCTTTCCATTATTCTTTTACGATAACGTTCGCTTTTTCGTGTAAATAACGATGAATTACTTCTTGAGACCGCACTTCGACATGGCTGTTCTCAAATTGTCGAAATTCATTCATCTTGTCGGGATGCAGCCAACGAGCCTTCGTATTGTCGGTCAATTGAATTTTTAATATATCCAAAAGTTCGTTTTTTAGCGGAACCGACTTCACCGGACAAACTACCTCTATGCGGTGATCGAGGTTTCGTGTCATCAGATCGGCCGACGACAAAAATACATCCGGCTTTCCTGCATTGGCAAATACAAATACGCGCGAATGTTCCAAATATCGATCTACAATACCAATGGCTTCGATGTTTTCCGACAATCCGGGAACGCCGGCTTTCAGCACACAAATTCCTCTTACAATCAAACTGATTTTTACACCTGCTTTTCCGGCCATATAGAGTTTGCTTGCCATTTTGATATCCACCAGGTTATTTAGTTTGAGAATAATCCAGGCTTCTTTTCCCGCTCGGGCATTTTTTATTTCCCGGTTTATCATCTGCGTAAAGAAAGCACGCAATTTGAAAGGAGCCACTTGCAATAGCGAAAAAGTGGGCGAAACATATTTTGTTTCGAACAGATGAAACACTCCGTTTACATCCTTACAAAGTCCCTGATCGCTCGTAAGCAAACTATCATCGGCATACAATTTTGCGGTGGATTCGTTAAAATTTCCCGTGCTGATGTTGGCGTAATAAATGTTTTTTCCGTTTTCCTTGCGGCGAATCAGCAGTAGTTTACTATGGACTTTAAAGCCCGGAATATTTTGAATAACCCGAACGCCTTCTTCTTGTAGTTTTTGCGTCCACATAATATTGGCTTGCTCGTCGAAACGGGCTTGCAATTCCAAAAATACAGTCACTTCTTTTCCGTTTCGGGCGGCATTGATAAGCGCATTCATCATCTTTGAATTCTTGGCCACCCTGTAAAACGTCATTTTGATAGCTCTCACTTTTGGATCGATGGCCGCTTCGCGCACCAGATTGATAATGTGCTGAAAGCTATGGTAGGGATAATGCAAGAGAATATCTTTCTCCCGTATCAATTCAAACATGCTGGTGTTTTGAACAATATCAGGATGATTAAAAGGCAGCAACTCTTTAAATGTCAATGTATTTCCTTTTCCCAATTGAATTGGAAGCTCAAAATTCATAAAATCTTTGAAATTATGATAGCGGCCACCGGCTCTCAGCGTGTCGCTTTGGGTAATGCCAAAATGATTCAGCAGCTTCTTTAAAAGTTTTGTGTCGATGGACTTGTCGTAAACAAAACGAACAGCATCTCCTTTTACTCGTTGTTTGATGCTTTCATTCATGATTTCCAGAAAACTTTTTGCCAAATCACTGTCGATATCCAACTCAGCATCACGCGTAAATTTTATGATATGTGCTTCAAAGAAATCGTAACCGAAAATGCCAAAAATATTTTTCAGATTTGCCCGAATCACATCATCCAAGAAAATAATATATTGTTTTTCGCCATCGCGAGGCAAATCGATAAAGCGCGAAATCTCTTCGGTGGGCAGCTCTATGACAGCATAATTTTCTTTGCGAATATTTTGGCTGTCGCTCATTTTAACTGCCAGATAAATAAATTTATCTTTGAAATAAGCCAGTCCCGAAATGGTATCAAGCATCAAAGGGGAAAGAAAGGCTCGGATATTTAATCGGAAATAATTTTCGATATACTGCTGCTGATTGGCATTTAATTGGTTCTCGTCGACGAAAAAAATATTGTTTTTCGCCAATTCGTCTTTTATCTGGTAATAGGCTTTCGTGAATAGCAGCTCTTGTTCGGCCACTACTTTCCGAATGTCGCGCAAACTTCGTGTCGCTTCGCGCATCTGAACGGCTTCAATTTTCTTATAAGCTTTCATCCGGTTGAGTGTTGCCACTCGCACCCTGTAAAACTCATCGCGATTGTTAGAAAAAATACCCAAATATTTCAGTCGTTCCAAAATTGGATTGGAATCGGTCACCGCTTCTTGCAGAACGCGCTCATTGAAGCTTAGCCAACTCAATTCCCGATTGATGAAATTCTTTGCGCTCATTCCTTAAATTGATTTTTTCTCAAACAATATCCAACTGCTTTGTTACGCCCGACGATGCTATTTTTTCATTCTGAACCACAACAACCTATCCATTCGATTCCAAACAAGTTGCTGTAAACGCCTATTCCTCTTTTGCTGTTGCGCCCATGTTTCCTTCAATTAAATGGCCATTTTCACAAACAAAAGTTTTTGCCGGAAATTTCCGAAAGAGCGAATAATCATGTGTAGCCATCAATACCGCACAATCGTTTTTACTGATCTCTAAAAGCAATTCCAAAATACCTTCGCTAGATTGAGGATCCAAATTTCCCGTAGGTTCATCGGCCAAAATCAATATTGGATCATTGATCAATGCTCTGGCAATGCCCAGCCTTTGCTGTTCGCCACCAGAAACCTGATGTGGCATTTTATAGCCTTTGTTTTGCAGTCCCACTTTTCCCAAAACTTCCATGGCTTTTGCTTTCATGGCCTTTTTGTCTTTCCAGCCGGTGGCGCGCATCACAAAAAAAAGATTTTCTTCAATATTTCGATCTTGCAACAATTGAAATTCCTGAAATACGATACCCAACTTTCGTCGCAAAAAAGGAATCTCTCTGCTTTTTATATTGTGTAAATCATAGCCAACAACATAAGCCTCGCCTTTATCGAGCGGTAAATCAGCATAAAGCGTCTTGAGTAAACTACTTTTTCCACTGCCTGTTTTGCCGATGATATAAAAAAAATCGCCTTTGTTTACGTTCAAATGTACATTCTTTAAAACAAGAAAATCTTGTTGGAAAATATCCACACCGCGAATGTCAACTACTGTATTTTCGTTCATTGTCTTTTCGATTTATGCAGCTAAGGTAGCGGTTTTTTTTTAAATACACCGCAGTAGCCCCGCACTATGCCCCCGATTGGCAAAAATAGAAGCTATCTTCACTTGCCTGAAACTAAAAAGGATAGCACGAATGCTATCCTTTTGCTGTGGGCCCACCTGGGCTCGAACCAGGGACCAATTGATTATGAGTCAACTACTCTA
>DYSK01000058.1 GCA_020718315.1 Draconibacterium orientale | reverse complement strand
CGCAAAGAAATAATCATGTCGTCTAACAGTGTATCTTTTTCAACATGCTGGAACAATTCTGTTCGAATGGCAAACAATTCGCCTGCAGCACCTACTACCGAATACAATTCTGCATCCCATTTTTTCAGGGTTGATTCATATTTCCAATAAATTCCTTCCGTTCCAGCAGCAGTATCTTTATCCTTTTGATAGATTCGTTTTTCACCCGAAACGCAACCAACTTTAGGATCTTTGAAAAGATTCACAATTCTTCTAATTGATTCATGACCCAGATTGGTATTTCCATCGGAAAAGATTACTATTGGCGTTTTAACAAAAGCCATTCCTCTGTTCATGGCCCCAATTTTTCCTCCACGTGCATTTTCGTGGTAAACTTTTACGCCTTTATCGGCATATTTTCTTAGCAAATCAGGCGTTCCGTCATCTGATCCGTCGGTTATCCATACTTGGGTTACTTTTTCTTGAGGATATTCCAATGAAAATGAATTGGCCACTTTTTCATCTACATAATCCTTCTCGTTGTAGGCGGCCACAAACAAAGTAACTTCAGGCTCGTAATTTTCTTCAATTTTGTAATTCGGTTTTATTTTGAAAACGCGTTTTAGGCGAACGAGAAAATAAAGCAATATTCCATAGCCTACATAAGTGTAGAAAATAAGGAAAAGAAAAATCCAGAAAATAATCTTTAGTGTGAGCATAACGAAAATTAAAAATTTACAATTAGAAAAATACTAAAATAAATTAAACTAGAATGCAGGTTTAAAGATACACTATTTAACAGAGAGATCGAGTTCAAGTTCATCGAATTGTGGTTAAATTAAGCTGGCAATCATTGTTCAAAATTGCAAACCGTTCAATTATTATTGCTCTAAATTAAAGATTAATTTGAAACCACAAGAAAAAAATGCAAAGATTAATTTTTTCGAAAATGAATAATGACAATGGCGCCGAAAATTATTAAAAGCGCCCCAATAAATGTTTTGAGTCCCATCAAGGAGGTTTCTATCCAACTAACATCCAAGTAGAACAGCAAAGCCATCACAAAGAAGGTGATAATGGGATTTAGACTAATGATTACACTCACTTTGTTGACTTGGGTATATTTGAAGGCCACAACCAGAAAGCCATAAGCCACAATGGTATTTATGGCCAAGAAAATCAGCAGCGACCATTGGACGATTGTAAGATTTGCAAAAAGCGAAAGGTCGGCAAATGGAAAAAGCAGGAGAGCAGGAACAGCGTAGATAAGCAAATTCAAAATTTGCGGATCGAACGATTTGACCAAATGTTTTTGCAAGGCAGCATACAAAACCCAACCAATAGCAGCTCCAAAAATCCAGAAAAACCCTTGATTGAAAACATCGGCTTTAGCTTGTATCATTCCTTCCAATTGATTTAGATAGAACAAAGCCAATCCAACAAATGCTACACCAAAACCGAAAATTTGTACTCTGTTTACGCGTTCCTTATACACCACAAAACCGATAATTCCCAGAAGAATGGGCCCAATTTGTATCACTATCTGAGCGGTGTTTGGATTTGTTAGATTCAGCCCAACGGTAAATGCGATAAAATTGAAACTCAATCCGATGGCCGCCAAAATGGCCAAAAATGGAGGTTTTTTGAAAATGACTAATTTTTCGGGCGCTTTAAATAGAAAATAGATAAACAAACTCAGAAATGCCACCGTAAACCGAAACCAAACAATGTTGACAGTTGGCATAAATTGGAGCGTAACTTTTAAAGCAATGGCCAAAACGCCCCAAAAAAGAGCAGTTATACTGGCATAAATGATTCCTCGGTATTGAATGAAAAATTCGTTAAATTTGGTTGTCAAGGTTTTAGGTTTTGGAGTGTTAATTATTTTTGTAGGCGCGAAATTACATAAAAATGAATATCTTCGTGCTATGGCAAATGAATTTACTTATAAGTGTGTGAATTGTGGAGACTCATTTCCAAACGAAGGAATTATTTATCTGTGCCCACATTGTTCCAAACTCAACAAAAGTGGAGAAGCATTGAAAGGAGTATTGAAGCTCGTTTATCCTTTTGCTTTTATTAAGCGTAAATTGGAGCTAAACGCAAATTATTTGGAAGAAAATAATTACCTCTGCCTACTCCCGCTAAAAAGCCTGAGTTCGCTTCCTCCAATGCAAGTTGGAAATACTCCATTGTATAAAGTAGAGATGGAAGAAAATAATTCTTCTTCTGTTTATTTAAAAATGGATTCGCTCAATCCCACTTTTTCTTTCAAAGACAGGGCTTCGGCACTTGTTTCCGCTTTTGCGAAAGAAAACGGTATAGATACAATTATTGCCGCTTCAACCGGAAACGCAGGATCTTCTTTGGCTGGAATTTGTGCCTCGCAAAAACAAAAAGCCATTATTCTGGTTCCCGAAAATGCACCAAAAGCCAAGCTTACCCAAGTGCTAATGTACGGAGCCAAATTGATTCCTGTAAAAGGAACCTACGACGATGCATACGATCTAAGTCTTAAACTGACCGAAAAACATAACTTATACAATCGAAATACAGCATTTAATCCTTTGACCATAGAAGGAAAGAAAACAGTTTCGTTCGAATTGGTGCAGCAGTTGAAAGGTGCACCCGACAAAGTTTTTGTTTCGGTAGGCGATGGTGTAATATTGGCGGGCGTTTACAAAGGATTCGAAGATTTATTGGAAGTTGGATTGATTTCGAAAATGCCTCAAATCATTGCCGTTCAGGCCGAAGGAAGCTCCAATTTGATCGATAATTTGAAAAGAGAAGCCGTTTTTTCGCCAGCTCATACAATTGCCGATTCCATTTCGGTTGATATTCCGCGCAATTTTTTTATGGCCCGCGATTTTTTAATTCGTTATTCCGGTATTGGAATTAAAGTAAGCGACCAGCAAATCCTGTCAGCCTCTGTTGACCTAGCCCGAAATTTTGGCGTTTTTGCTGAGCCGGCAGCAGCAACTGCTTATGCTGGCCTGTCGAAATATAAGTCCGAAAACAAAATAGGGCAGGAAGAACACATTGTGGTGTTGATTACAGGAAATGGCTTAAAAGATATTGGTTCAGTTTCCAGTCAAATCCATTTTCCCGAAGCTGTAGAACCAAATACCTATCATTTTCAATAAAATCTCTATCAAAAGAAATAACAGTAAATATCTACGATTGTAGCCTTTTCAACTAAGTTTTTTCTACATTTGTCAGCCTAAAGAAACACATAGAAATTTTTGAATGAAAAATCAAGAACAACCCAATCAGAATCCTGAGGAAGTGAATATACCTGCTCAGGAGGAGAATGCTGAAACTGTTGAGCAAACAGTTGAAAACCATACGGAAACAGAATCTCCAGACGCTAAATTTTCAGAAACTGAAAATGAAGGCGAAGCAATAAACGAAGTGATAAACGAAGAAACGGCTATCCAAAATGATGTGGACGAATCGTACGATTTTGGAGCTGAACATGCTGATCCGGAAGAAGAAGAGGATGAGGATGAAACCGAATTGACGGATCAAGAACTCGAAGTTCAATATCAGGGCTCTACAATCGCAGAACTCCTAACTGCTTTGGAAGTCTTGTTGCACGAAAATGAGTTACAAGCCATACGATCGAAAGCAAGCGTTTTGCGTCGTTTTATCGATCAAAAAATGGTAGAGGCTGATAAATTAAGCCTAGAAAAATTTATCACTGAAGGAGGAAATGAAGCCGAGTTTTCTACCGAAGACAATGAAGATCATCAACGTTACCGCAAAATATTAGATTTATATCGGAACAAAAGAGCAAAAGTTCGTGAAGTACAAGAGCATCAGCAAGTGCAAAATTTAGCAAAGAAAAACGAGCTGCTTGAAGAATTGCGCGCTTTGGTAAATTCCGACGAGACTTTAAAATCTACCTACGATAAATTTAAGGAAATCCAAGAGCGTTGGAAAGAGATAGGAATGATTCCGAAAAATGAAATGGGCGAACTTTGGCGTAATTATCATTTTCTTGTAGAAAAATTCTTTGACAAAGTAAAGATTAGCAACGAATTACGAGATTTGGATTTAAAAAAAAGCTTAGAAGTAAAAATGCAACTCTGTGAAAAAGCAGAAGAGCTTTTGCTCGAAAAATCGGTTACTAAATCGTTCAAATTGCTTCAGAAATACCACGAAGAATGGAAGATAATAGGTCCGGTTCCTACTCAAAATAAAGAAGAAGTGTGGGAACGATTTAAAGCCATTACAGATAAAATAAATCTGCGTCGCAGAGATCATTATAAACAATTGCAAGACAATCTCGACGATAATTATAAAGCGAAATTGGCTTTGATAGAAAAAGCAGAGGCTCTCAGTAGTCAAAATTTTAATTCTATCAAAGATTGGAATAAACAGACCGACGCATTAAATGATTTATTAAAAGCATGGAAAACAATTGGCCCAACTCCCCGAAAAGTAAACGACGAAGTTTGGCATCGTTTTAAAGGGCATCTTAATTTGTTTTTTGCTGGTAAGAAAAAATTCTATAACGAGATAAAAGACGACCAAAACAATAACTATCAACAGAAATTGGCCATTTGCATAGAAGCCGAATCTTTAAAAGACAACACCAATTGGAAAAAAACCACCGAAATCCTTATCAAACTTCAAAATGATTGGAAAACAATTGGTCCTGTTCCGCGCAAATATTCCGATGTTATCTGGAAACGTTTTCGTAAAGCCTGCGATTCGTTTTTCGAAGCGAAATCGAATCATTTTAAAGGTTTGGTCGATTCTGAATCTGAAAACGGAAAACTGAAATCGGCTCTGATCGAAGAAATTAAATCGGCCACTTTTTCAGAAAATAAAGCTGAAAATCTGGAATTGATAAAGGCTTTTCAAAGAAGATGGATGGAATTGGGCAATGTGCCGCGAAAGGACATGGATCGATTGAATAAAGCATACCGCGATGCCGTGGATGCACAACTTGCGAAATTCCATATTTCGGGTGCCGATTTCAAAAATGCCGGTTTTAAAGAAAAGATTCATAAGATGAAGGAACATGAAGATAACTTTCACTTGAATAAAGAAAGATACGGACTTCAGAAAACTTTGGAAAAAATGCAAGAAGATGTGTTGGTTTGGGAAAACAATATGGGATTTTTTGCCAATACAAAAAATGCAGAAGTGTTTATGTTGGATTTTGATAAGAAAATTAAACGTGCAAAAGCAGAGATTGCAGAGATGAAAGAAAAGTTGCGAATAATTGATAAAGGCTAATATTTTTTGGTCAATAAAAAACCGCTAAAGAAAATTTCTTTAGCGGTTTTTTTTATGATTGATCCTTTAGAACAATTCTTGCAATTTAGCCTTTACTTCTTCCGGATCTGGATTGATAGGGAAAGAAAGACAAGGTTTTAAGACATACAATTTTTTGTGTTCCAGCTTGAATTTTGCTTCTCCTCCTCCGGTAATATTGAGTAGAATTAGGGCATCTTTCTCAATTTTCCCATCTAGTACGGCTTGTTTTAGACTTGCCACAGCTACCGAAGCGGCTATATGAATATCGATTCCTTCCATTTCTTCAAAGAGTTTGGCTGCTTCCAATGCTGCTTGATTATCCACAAGGAGTATTTCTCCTTTGCTGTCTTTGAGCGCATCATACAAGCCGCCGTAAATGGAATAAGGTGGTTTTCGGTTGCTCAATACTTTCGCCAAAATTAGTTCCACTTGTTTGCGGGCTTTGTCATCGTCCAAGGGAAGCAATTGTCTTGAATCTATCTGCCATGCATCATAAAGTGGCTGAAATGGACTGTTTTGCGAAACCATCAGTTTCATTTTTGTATGGCCAAAACGTCCATCCTCCAACAATCGGATATTTGCTTCCCAAGCAGCAATGGCTCCTGTGCCGCTTCCTACTCCTTGAAAATAATAATCCGGAATTTGTCCAATTGTGGTCACTGCCGAAAGGGTGGTTGTTCCCATTCCGTCGCGGCGAGCAACATTTTTTGCACCACCTTCTGCCACATATTTATCCAGTTCGCAAGCGATATTGGAAAGATGGATGGCATCAAAATAATCACTTCCTTTAGCCGAACTTACCAATTTTACATTTTCGTTGATAGGCGTATCAAACCACAAAGCATCTAAGTTGTCTTCGGGAACAAAAAGCAGCAATGGAATATTGTTGTCCGAACATACTTTGGCAAACGAGCGCGCGGTATTTCCGGCCGAAGCCACCACCAGCACTTTGTTGAAATTCTCAGGCATTCGGCCAATGACGGCGTAGGCTTCTGTTTCTTTAAAAGAACAGGTTTTCATATTCGCCCCTTTTTCGGGCCAATAACCGCTAAAAGTGATATATAAATTGGTCAATCCCAATACCTTGGCCAATTTTTCACTTTTATAACTAATAGGAGCAGCCGATCCCTGCAATGTTCTTCGGATTGGAAGCCAGTTGGCAAACTGATAAAAACCATGCGCGTTTTCTCCTAAATCCAATTGTTTTTTTTCGTAAACAGCCCGAATCAATGTTGGCTCATTTTCATCTGGTGCTTCTAGTGTCCATCCTTTGTCAAGGAATAATTGTCCTGTTCTTACGCTTTGAAGTAGGTAGTTTGTGCCTTGGTAGTTTTCAATCATTCGCTCAAATTTAAGAAGCAAATGTAAGAAATTTAATAAATTCTATATCCTCGTTCATGAAGAAAGAAGCGAATTCTGAACGGATCTAAATTACTGAAAATACGAACCGATGGACTGAACACTTATCTGGTCTATTTCGAGAGAACAGAAAGCAGTGATAAAAGCATTGGCAAGGCGGGCATTGGTTATCAAAGGAATATTTAAATCAATTGCTGTGCGCCGAATGGTGTAGTCGTTGTTCAGTTCGTCGCTCGAGAGATTTTTTGGAATATTTACCACAAAATCTATTTTCCGTTCGCGCATAAAATCCAAACAATTCGGATGCCTTTGGTCGTCGGGCCAATGCAAAATTTCTGAAGCGATGTTGTGCGTTTGAAGAAAATCATGCGTGCCTTGCGTGGCGTAAATTTTCAAGCCTCTTTCTATCAACAATTTTGTGGGAGCAAGAAGCTCTAATTTTGAGCGCGTATCGCCCGAAGATAGCAAAACGGCTTTTGTGGGAATTGTATATCCTACCGAAAGCATCGCTTTAAGAATGGTGTCGTTCATATCAGTGCCAATACAACCCACTTCGCCGGTGGAGGCCATATCAACACCCAAAACCGGATCGGCTTTGGTGAGTCTGGAGAAGGAAAACTGCGAAGCTTTGATACCGATGTGATCCAAGTCGAAGATTGATTTTGGCGGTTTGGTAATGGGAATTCGCAACATGACTTTGGTTGCGGCCTCAATAAAATTTTCGCCTAAAACTTTCGAAACAAAAGGAAAAGAGCGCGAAGCCCGAAGATTGCATTCAATCACTTTCACTTCGTTGTTTTTGGCTAAGAATTGAATATTGAATGGACCCGATATTTCCAATTCTTTGGCAATTTGACGTGCGATTCGTTTTATTCTTCGGAGTGTTTCAAAATACACCTTTTGTGGAGGAAAAACCAATGTGGCATCGCCGGAGTGAACGCCGGCAAATTCGATGTGTTCTGAAATAGCGTAAAGTTTTATTTCACCGAATTCGGCCACTGCATCAAATTCAATTTCTTTGGCTTGTTCAATAAATTGGCTTACCACCACCGGATGTTTTTTCGAAACATTCGTGGCCAAGGTAAGAAAATGTTCCATTTCAACTTTGTTCGAAACCACATTCATGGCTGCACCTGACAAAACATACGAAGGACGAATGAGCAGCGGAAAACCTACTTCATCGGCAAACTCATTCACCGACTCAATGCTGCTTAATTCCTTCCATCTAGGCTGGTCGATATGCAAGGTGTCAAGCATTTTTGAGAATTTATGTCTGTCTTCGGCTCTGTCGATCGAAATGGGCGAAGTCCCCAGAATGTGTACGTTCAATCGATGCAAACGGAGCGCCAAGGAATTTGGAATTTGACCACCAACGGAAACAATAATTCCTCTCGATTTCTCCAAATCTTCGATGTCTAAAACACGTTCGAGCGAAAGTTCGTCGAAATACAAGCGATCGCAAACATCATAATCTGTACTCACTGTTTCAGGATTGTAATTAATCATAACAGCTTCGTAATTCTGCTTTCGGATTTCGTTCAATGCATTTACACTGCCCCAGTCAAATTCCACGCTACTTCCAATGCGATAAGCGCCTGAGCCCAAAACGATGATCGAATTGTTGTTGTTTTTGTATTGAATATCGTGGCTCGTTCCATGATAGGTCAAATACAAATAATTTGTTTGAGCTGGATATTCGGCAGCCAAAGTGTCTATTTGTTTTACATAGGGAACAATGTTTCTTTGTTTGCGATAGGTTCTTACACGTAATAGGCCAGCTTCCATATCTTCGTCTGTGCTATTTAAAACAATTCGAGCCAATTGAAAATCCGAAAAACCTGCTTTTTTGGCCGTTTTTAGTAAGTCGTCCTCCAAATTTTCGAGTGCGTTGAAATTTGAAAGTTCTTTTTCGATGGAAAGAATGTTCGACAATTTCTCTATGAACCAGCGATCTATTCCAGTCAAATCGTGAATTTTATCTATACTCCACTCTTGTTTTAATGCCTGAGCGATGTAAAAAATCCGTAAATCTGTAGGGTTTTTAAGCGCATCTTCCAGATTGTTTGTCATCAATTCTTTGTTGGCCGTAAAGCCATGCATTCCTTGTCCAATCATCCGAAGTCCTTTTTGAATGCTTTCTTCAAAACTTCGACCGATGGCCATAATTTCGCCAACACTTTTCATCGAAGAGCCTAAAAGGTGGGAAACACCATTGAATTTGCCCAAATCCCAGCGCGGTATTTTGATTACCACATAATCCAATGCAGGCTCAAAAAAGGCAGATGTAGTCTTCGTTACACTGTTTTTTAGTTCGTGCAATCCATAACCGAGTGCGAGTTTTGCTGCAATAAAAGCCAAAGGATAGCCCGTAGCTTTGGACGCCAAGGCCGATGAGCGCGACAATCGGGCATTGACTTCAATCACACGATAATCTTCCGAGTTTGGATCGAGCGCAAATTGTACATTGCACTCTCCAATTACGCCCACTGCGCGAATAATTTTGATGGATATTTCGCGAAGTTTGTGGTATTCTGTATTGCTTAGCGTCTGCGACGGAGCCACCACGATGCTTTCGCCTGTATGAATTCCCAAAGGATCAAAGTTTTCCATATTGCAAACAGTGATGCAATTGTCGAACTGATCGCGAACAACTTCGTATTCCACTTCTTTCCATCCTTTCAGTGATTTTTCTATCAAAAGTTGACTGGAAAAAGAAAAAGCAGAGCTTGCCAATTTTTTTAGATCTTCCGGCGAATAGCAAAATCCACTTCCTTGTCCGCCAAGAGTAAAAGCGGCTCTGGAGATGATAGGATAACCAATTTTTTCGGCCGCATGTTGTGCTTCTTCGAGCGAAGTGGTGGCAATACTTTCGGCTGTGTTTACTTGTATCGACCTCAATTTATCGGCAAACAGTTGCCTATCTTCGGTCAAAATAATGGAACTTATTGGTGTCCCAAGTACTTTTAGATGATATTTTTCAAAAACTTTTTTTCTGAATAAGCTGATTCCAACATTCAGAGCTGTTTGTCCGCCAAACGACAACAATATCCCATCAGGCATTTCTTTGGCAATAATTTTCTCTACAAAATAATCTGTCAGAGGTAAAAGATATACTTTGGATGCCAGCTTTTCCGATGTTTGAACAGTGGCGATATTGGGATTGATGAGCACTGTTTCTATTCCCTCTTCATTGAGTGCTTTGAGAGCTTGCGAACCGGAATAATCAAATTCGCCTGCTTCTCCAATTTTTAGTGCGCCGGAGCCTAAAATCAATATTTTTTTATATGTCATCACCTTTGTATTTTTTTATTTCGTCGATAAATAAATCGAAAAGAAATTCTGTGTCGGTAGGGCCACTCGATGCTTCGGGATGAAACTGAGTGGAAAAAAACGGTTTGTCTTTATGTTGAAATCCCTCGTTTGTTTGATCATTCAGATTTATATATGTAGGTTTCCACTGATCGTTCAAACTTGCATTGTCCACTGCAAAACCATGATTTTGGGAGGTGATAAACGCCCTTTGACTTTCGATATGCAATACGGGCTGATTGTGGCTTCTATGCCCGTATTTCAGTTTGTAAGTTTGTGCTCCGCTTGCCAAAGCCATAAGTTGGTTTCCCAAACAGATTCCGAACATAGGTTGATCTTTTTGGAATGCGCTTTCCAGATTTTTAATTGTGATATCACATTTTACCGGGTTGCCGGGTCCGTTTGAAATAAATAAACCGTCGTAGTCTTCATCTGAAAAATCGTAATCCCAAGGCACCCGAACAATGGTTGTATTTCTTTTTAAGAAATGCCGAATGATGTTGTTTTTTACGCCACAATCGATCAGCAAGATTTTGTATTTTCCCGAGCCATACGTTTGTTTTTCATTTATACTTACTTCGGCCACAAGATTTCTGAGATTGGGATCAATGAAAGGAATGTCTGTATTATTTTGGAGAATTTTTCCCAGCATACTTCCTTTTTCGCGTAGTATCTTGGTAAGGGCACGCGTGTCTATGTCGTAGATTCCGGGTATTTCGTTTTCTATCATCCAATCGTGAAGACTTTTTTTTGCATTCCAATGGCTGTAGGCATGAGAATAGTCGGAAACTACAAAACCGCTGATTTGGATTTTGTCCGATTCGTAATATTCCAATAGATTGTCTTTTGTGTTTTGTTTGGGAACGCCATAATTGCCAATCAAAGGATACGTGGCCACTAATATCTGGCCTTTGTAAGATGGATCGGTCAGGCTTTCCGGATAACCTGTCATGGCGGTATTGAAAACGACTTCGCCGGCAACGCTGGATTCAAATCCAAACGACTTTCCTTGAAATACAGTTCCGTCTTCTAAAACTAATGTTGCTATTTTTGACATAGTAATTAAAAAAAAGCCCTCAAAACATGCTGAGGGCTTGGATTTAGGATATAATAAATTGATCAATGTCGGGGAAATGCTTGCTAAGTGCAAGCAGATAGTTTTCTTTCGAAACATCTTCGCGAAAGACAATCAAAATGGTGTCGTTTCCGGCAAGCGTTCCAATCACTTCTTCTATGTTTGCATTGTCTAAACGAACAGCCACGCTGTTTGCAAAGCCACCTTCGGTTTTTAGTATGGCCAAATTTTTTGAAAATTGCAGCGATATAGCTCCACGTAAAGGCTGGTCACTTTCTTCGTTGGGGATAAAATAAATACTTCCAAGATGAGTATCGTAAATTTTGCCCACTTTTAAATCGCGCAAATCGCGCGATAGCGTAGCTTGAGTCAAATCAAATCCGCGGTTGAGCAATAGCAAAAGCAAATCCTCTTGGCGGCTGATTTTGTTCTTTGTAATGATTTCACGGATAATTCTGTGGCGGTCGAATTTGTTGTTCATTTTCCGAATTGTATATTTATACTTTCAGGATGCAAATATATGCTTTATTCAAATAGAATTTCAGTAAATTTTATAAACACATTGTTCATAAATCATCACCAAATATTTTCGAATCATCTTGCTGTCCGAAAAGTCGGCGGTAGCCGAAGAAAGGTCTGTTTCCGGCTTTTGGCTTGTTCTTTTCAATCAGGAAAAAACAACTCAGTAGTGCGATTTCTCAATTTTGATTTCTATTACGGCCGTATTTTTGCAAGTGCATTGCATTAAGCGAACAATTCTAATTGTTGTTCTTCAGTTGGTAAATCGTTGAATAATTCGAGTTGGTTTTTGGCGGATTTTGTCTTTTCTGTTTTATGATTGGCATAATCGTTCAAACAATCTTGAATCCGATTTTTTAGCACTTTTATGGGCGAAGTATTATTCAGCTTGCTATAATTTGCTAAGGATAGCGCTTGTCGATGCGATAACTTAAATGAAATGGTTTTGAATTTTCTACGTTTCGATTTGAGTTTTTTTCGTTCACTCATAGACTCAGCGCTTTCTTGTAAAACTAACAATTTTTAAAAACAGTGAAATTTCACGGCTCAAGAATCTATTCACAATATTATTAACAATAATTTAGTGAAATATTGATGAGCAGTTTGGGGATATGAAAGCTGAAAACTCTATTTTTGAAAAAAAATATTTTATGCGTATTCTAATTTTGTGTACTGGAAATTCTTGCCGAAGTCAGATGGCGGAAGGTTTTTTGAAGTCTTTTGACAAAAGAATGGAAGTGTATTCGGCCGGAACAAATCCGAGTAGCGAAGCCAATCCAAACGCTATTCTGGTGATGGCCGAAATTGGGATAGATATTTCGCAAGGCATTCCTAAAAATGTGGATGAATATGTGCATTTGGATTTTGATTTTGTCGTTACAGTTTGTGATCATGCCAAAGAAGTTTGCCCTATTTTTCAGGGAAAAGTCAAAAAACAAATGCACATTGGTTTTGACGATCCA
>DYSK01000057.1 GCA_020718315.1 Draconibacterium orientale | reverse complement strand
GCCATTTCGGTTAAACAGGAAGAAAAAACGGATATTGAACCCATTTTGGCCAGTTCGAATATCAAAGAAACCCTCGATAAATATCCGGAGCTAAAAGTTACGCTAAATATCTTATCGCCAAAATTCAAACGGATGCAAAATCCGACTTTATACAACACACTTGCTCGCTATGCCAGCTTTAAAGATGCAGCCAAAGTTACCGGTGTATCCATTTGCGAAATTCTGCACGCCTTAAACAAGCAATTGGGAGTGGAAGACAAGCTGATCAAAAATATGCCGGAATGTATAAAATCGCAGAATTCATCTATGCAAATGGGAGAAGAAATCAGTTGGGAAGAAAGCCCTGAACGCTATATCTACAATATGGAGAGTATGCCTGAAATTATTTCGATGCTTGATAAGTTGGAAGCTCAAAAAAATTTGGTGATTATCTCCGTTGAGGAGCCACAGGAATTGATCAATGTGGTGATTGGTTTAGGGCATAAATTCAATGTAGAAATGAGGCGCGAGTTTCGAGTGTCCATTTTCAATCCAAAAGAAAGTGAAAACACAGATTGGAAAGAGCGCAAAGAAAATTTTGAAGTATTGGATGTGCGAAAAATGCAAAGCGATCCTTTTGATATTATCATCAAAAAGGCATACGAAACCAAGCCGGATTCCGGATTTATTCTCATTCAAAAATTCGAACCCATTCCACTGATAAATATGCTTTCGGAGATGGGATTTGAGCATATTGCGGAGGAAAAAGGATTTTTTCAGGTGTGGACCTATTTTTATAAAAAACCGATTGTTCAGAGTGAAGAAAATACAAACAGCAGCAAGCCTCAAGTCGTTATTCAATCGGCTACGCCAGTGGCTTATCCGGTCATAATGCGTTTGTTGCAATCAGAAAAGATCCGCAAAGCCATCGGCATTAAAGAACTGAAAGTTTGGGAAGAAACGGAAAAACATTTGGCTTGGATAGCCAATGGCAAAGCCGATATTAGTTTTTCTGCATTAATCACATCAGCAAAATTAAAAAATAGTGACATAAAAATTCCGGCACTTTTTGTGTGGGACAATTTTGTTATTCTTGTCAGAGGCTACAAAGCCGAGAGTTTTAAAGACTTAGTAGGCAAACACATTCATACGCCTTTGTTTGAAGAAGCGCCACCCACAAAAATTACAAAATATTTAATTCAAGCCAGCGGTTTAAATCCCAATGATTTCAATTTTGTCTATGGCAATCCATTTGGTCGTCCGGAAATCATCTATGCCGATTTTGTTTCAGGCAAAGCCGATACAGTGATTTTGCGCGAACCGGAAGCCAGTTATGCTATCAAAATTATGCAAGACCGTGGCGAAGAAATTTCCATTCTTTCGTACAACAAGATTTGGAACGAATACAATCCGGGCTTTGGTAGTTTTCCAAATGCAGGCATTGTGTTGAATGGAGAGTTTGTACGGAATTATCCAGAAATTACGGAAGTATTGCTCGAAGAGTTAAAACAAGCCATCGATTGGGTAAACAACAACCGCCATGCATCGGCTGAACTAAGTTTTGATATGATGCGTCAACCGGTTGATCGGGTAGAATTGTTTTTGAATCGCGTAAACTTTGAATATGTTTCGGGCGAAAAGCTGGTAAATAAAGTGGAGAATTATTTTCGAATTCTTTACGAGCAAGGAATAGTAGAAACAAAGACAGACGAGCATTTTCTCGATATTTTTAGATAAATACAAACTTTTTAAAAACAGATTTCATGGAAACAAACGAACATCAAAAAGGAATAAAATTCAGTTTTAAAAATAGCATAGATTATAGCCAAAAGGCGGTTGTAAGCAAGCATATTCTCAAGAAAGAAACCGGCACAATCTCTTTGTTTGCTTTTGATAAAGGCGAGGGATTGAGCGAACATACGGCTCCATTTGACGCATTGGTTTATATTGTTGAAGGCAAAGCGGAGGTAATTGTTGGTGGAAAATCATTTGTTTTGGAAGCCAACGAAGCCATTATTATGCCGGCGAATGTATCGCATGCGATGAACGCATTGGAACATTTCAAAATGGTCTTGACAATGATAAAGAAGTAGAATTGCCGTGGGCGGAATCATTTAAAAAGGAAATCCGAAACTGAAATAGTAATAATACTTGTGATTATCGGTGTTTTGGGAAATGGCAAATTTGACCGGCCCAATTACTGAGTTGTAAGCTACGCTGCCAACCCAGCCGGAAATAGTTTCACCATTTAAACGAAGCGATTCTTCCGAATAGGTTTCGGCATGATTGATAAAAAAAGCCGATTCCCAAAAGCCGCTGACATACAAATTTTTAATCATCTTCAGTTGGAATCCCAATCCCAACTTCAGAAAATTGTCGGTGGCAATCTGATAAGGTTGTACTCCTGCTTGATTGAATGTGTTTCGTCGTGAATTGAAGCCGCTTCCGCCTAGAAAAAACTTATCGGCGTAAAATGGAATGGAACTCATATAGGCAAGCGTAAATTCCGGAACGAGCGAAAAACTTGGAGCAAAACGGATATACTGTTTAAAATCAATCACCGCTATTTCATTTTCGTTCGAAATGACTTCGAACATCCCATTATCATCTTGAAAAGACGATTTTGGATTCAGAATTTTTCGATATTCCATGTCCAAGCGCAAACCTTTTGTAGGAAAGATAGGATGATTGAATGTGTTGATATGGTATGCTGCTTCCACCGAAAAATTTGTGGCGATTACACGTTCTACGCCATACAAATTTTCCAATCCGTCTTGTAAATAGAAATAATTGCTTGAAAAAGTGCTTTTCAATTCGATTTTTGAATTTTGTGTTATAGAATGGCCTACGCTTGCGCTAAGCTGCAATTGATTGTTCTTAAATTGACCTAAACTCACCACTACACTACTCGGAAATTCATAATAATTTGGAATTATAATACTATGTGCATTGGCAGATAAAGTAAAAAACAAACGCTTATTTTCTCCGCCATAAAGGTGGTATGCCAAAATTACTTGTGGAAATTTTGATATATTTAAAGCGATATCAACTTTAGAAGTCTTTATACCTAAATGCTTATAGGAGAGATTTAACAATAAACCGGCATCAAAAAAATTATCATAAAACACGCTTGCATTGGCTTGTATTCGATCTTTTTCAATCACTTCAAAAACCAAGTTAAAAGCATTCCCTTCTTTTACAAAATAATTTTCAATCTTTTCGAAAACTAGTGTACTGTATAGAACTTTCATGGCCAAACTCAGCTCGTCTTTCGAAACTGTGCTCTTTTCTTTTATGCCCGACATGGCAATCACAAAATCGCGGCCTGCATATTTCAATCCTTTGATTTGAATTTTATTTATCGGAATCTCATGTTCGCTGAAAACCGGTTCTTTTTTTTCATTGGAAGGAAAACTATCTAATTTCTTTTTTAAATCTAATAATTGATTGAAAACCGTTTCACTTCTTGCCATTGCCTCGCCTAGATCTACAATTTCTTTTGCCTTTCCAAAACTCTCTACGCCATATTCATTTATGTTAGGTACAATTTTTATATCGACAGCTCCCATACTTTCAGCAGCATTTTTTAATCCAAACAAAGTAGCTGAATGCATGAGTATTTTTATCATACTATTTAAATCTTTCGCTTCAATATTCTCTTGAGAGCCAACATAAACGCCAATCACAATATCAGCACCCATATCTATACATTCTTGAACCGGAAAATTATTGATAATTCCTCCATCAACCAACAGTAAACTATCTTTAACAATCGGAGTAAATGCAGTAGGAATGGCCATACTAGCGCGCATAGCTTGCGCCAAACTCCCTGAACTAAAAGTATAGGTTTTCCCTGAAATAATATCGGCAGCTAAGCAACGAAAAGGAATTGGGAAATGATCGAACGACTCGACACCATTTGCTCGCCAACACATTCCGGAAAGCAATTCGAAAATAAGTTGTCCACGAACTAAACCAAGAGGAAGTTTAACAGATTTGAAATTATTACCCGAAAAATTTAATTGATATTTTCGAAAATCTTCTTTCATGTTTATTCCAACTTTATCAAAACTTACCTCATCAGAAAAAGCAGCAATCCAATCCGTAACCATGGCTAAACTATCTAACTGATGAGCACTGTATCCTATCGAATACAATCCACCCACAATTGATCCCATGCTAACTCCTGTAATGTAATCAGGGCGAATACCTACTTCTTCCAATACTTTTAAAACGCCCACATGTGCCAGTCCTTTTGCTCCGCCACCACTCAAAACCAAGCCGATTTTTGGACGCTGCTTCTCCTGCGGCTCCTGCTGTTGGGCGGAAGCCGAAGAAATGATGAGACTCATAAAAATAAATGTCGATAAAAAGAATTGGATCCGATAATACATGAGTTGAGTTCCGAAAATAAGTGATACAAAGGATTTCCAAATATACAAAATAAGCAGCAAAATAGAGAAGTTAAAAGCAGCAATGTAGTACAAAATAAATTGTGTTTTGTGAGAAAACTTGCCGATTTTAAACTAAATATTTTAAATTTTAATTCCCACAATTATCGCAACATCGAGAGAAGCCACGAAAAAGGCTCTTGAAGATATCGATCGCTTTGCTCTGATAGAACTTGAACAGTCATTTCTCAAGATGGAAAAAAATAAAAGAATTGTTGCTAATTCTTTATTCTTACTTTTGCTACCAGCGGATGCAATTTTGAAACTCATATCATCACATTATTAGCGTAATTTAGGAATTCATTCGGGCAAGCACAAACTAACTTTGGATATTAAACAGAACCTTTTATGAAACCAAGACAACGAAAAGCACTTTTGATCTTTATCGTACTCTTTTCGATGCTAAATGCAGCTTTCTCTCAAATTGCTGATAAAATGATGATTGTGATTATTGATGGAGCACGCTATACCGAAACTTTTGGCGATCCCACCTATAAATATATTCCAAAAATGAAGGCATTATCGCAGGAAGGCACACTACTCGATAATTTTGCAAACAACAACTACACATACACCTCGCGCGCAATTCCGGCTTTATGGTGTGGAGCATGGACAGCCGTAGAACCGATAGTTTATCAAGGAACATCAACACAATATGCTGTTCTCCCCACTCTATTCGAATATTATCGAAAACAAAAAAATAAACCCGCCGAAGATTGCGTTTATGTTTTAAAATACGTTCCAAGTTTATGGTTACCAAGTTTTGATATCGATTACGGTCCAAACTACTGGCCCGAATTTCATAGCGTTGGCAGCTCAGATCAAGAAGTTGCTACGCAAGCGCAGATGGTTATGGCGGATTCTCATCCGCACTTTATGCTGGTTTATTTAGCTGAGGTTGACCACGCAGGGCATTTGGGGATTTGGGAAAACTATACTGCTTCTATTCAAACTGCCGATAGCATTGTAGGCGTATTGTGGGAAAAACTTCAGTCCGATCCTTTTTATAAAAATAGCACAACACTCATTGTTACGAATGATCATGGGCGACACGATGATCAACATGGAGGATTTCAGAACCACGGTTGTAGTTGTGAAGGATGCAGACATATTCAATTTTTGGCCGTAGGACCTGATATAAAGAAAAATTTTGTTTCGACTCAATACCGCAACATTCCCGACATGACTGTGACGGCCTCCTATCTGTTAGGCATTCAACCTCAAAAAGCAACAGGCAATACAATGTATGAAATTTTTAATTTTACCGGAACAAATGAAGAAATAAAACCAACTTTCGCGCGAGATGCCACCTATCCCAATCCTTTTAGCAAAAGCACGAATATTCGTTACTATTTAGAACGAGCTGAGCATGTCCGACTAAGTATTTTTTCTGTTTCAGGTGAGAAAATAATCACTCTAAAAGATGAATGGGAAAGTCAGGGAAACAAGTCAATACGTTGGGATGCAAAAAATGCCCATGGACAAAGAGTTGTCCCGGGCATTTATTTTTATAAACTTCAAGTTGGAAATAAGAGCGAAACCGGTAAATTAATCCTGACGAATGATTCTTAATTCTAATTCTTAATTCTCAATTAATCAATACATACTGATCTGAGATCTTTGTCTTATAAGTATTTCGGGCTTATTCTCGAACATGCTGATAAGTCCTGTAACCGTTAAGTATCTATTTGTAAAGTATCTTTCAGGATAGCGACTGAATCTTTTCGCATCCCAAGCATTCATTATTATCGTAAAATCTTGATAAGGATAAGGAGCTCCAATGTATAAATAATATTCATTGCTTTCGCCAGAATACCATACCTCCGCAACTTGTCCGTAGATTCTTGCTACTTCGCCTATATAATTATAGGAATCGTAAGCTGATACGGTGTGGATTCTATATCCATAAGGATAATACCAAAGATCGAAATCGGGATACCAAAGCCTGTAATTTCTATACATATTTACATTCCAATAGATATCGATAACGTTTGGAATCGTGTAAGGATTGTGAACTCTCCTATAATCCAATGTCTGATAAGTATACTGGAGGGAAGGAGCTGTTCTGAATACTCTATTGGGCTTATGGGTTTTGTAAATTTTTCTTGAGTCAGCATCCCTTTCAGATGTTTTAGGAGCATAACCCTGACCACGACCCGATTGAGCCTTTTGATTTTGCTGATCACCTACTCGAACATTTCCATTATTTCTATCTGAGTTGTTTGAAGATGCTGTATTGACTCGATGAGTTGAACCAGTCCTATTTCCAACATTTCCGTTTGTTCTGGTTGAATTATCAATTCTTGTTTGAGGACTTACGGACTTGCTATTTCGCGGTTCACTGTTTCTTGTAGCTGGAGAACCCGACGAAATTTTGGTATTTCTTTCCGAAGTGGGTTTATTTGATAAAACAGTAGAACGAGATCCATTGCTCGTTGACGAAGTGGGCGTCTTCACTTCTTTTGTGCTGGAAGAATTGTCTCTGGATTTTCGTACCAAAGTCGTTGTCGATTTTTTTTCTTTATCCCTCTTGGTTTTTTCTACCGTTTGCGCTTCTATTGAAAAAGCGAGGAACATCATGGCGAGTAAAATGCTGAAAGTTTTCATAACGTTTCATTAAATTGATTTACTTGTTATATACCAAATTCTCTGCCAAAGATTCGCTTCTCCTTGCTTCTGATCATTTATAGAATTTTATATACTTGATTTGCAATACTTTCGACTCTATTAAAATATATTGCATACTTTCAATTGTGAAGATAATATTGATGAGACTCGACACAAAAATAGCCGTGCACGATAAACGATTTGATTATCTTTGCCGCTCATTTTTTAAAAATATCTTTATGATTTCAGTTGACGGATTGGCGGTAGAATTTGGCGGGACAACGCTTTTTAAAGATATCTCTTTTGTGGTAAACGACAAGGATCGTATCGCCTTAATGGGAAAAAACGGAGCCGGAAAATCTACATTACTAAAAATAATAGCAGGAGTTCAGGTTCCAACAAGAGGAAAAATTTCTGCACCAAAAGAGGCTATCATTGCTTATTTGCCTCAACATTTGATGGCCGAAAACCATCGAACAGTGTTTGAAGAAGCATCGCAGGCATTTTCGCAATCATTGGATTTACAATTGGAATTGGATGAATTAAACAACCAACTAGGCACACGAACTGACTACGAATCGGAAGAATATTATGCCATTATCGAAAAAGTTTCGGATTTAAGCGAAAAACTGTACAGTCAAGGCGATATCAATTTCGATGCTGAAGTGGAAAAAATTCTGCTGGGATTGGGATTTGTAAGAAGCGATTTTAATCGTCCTACCAGCGATTTTAGCGGAGGATGGAGAATGCGATTGGAACTTGCTAAAATTTTATTGAAAAATCCCGATCTAATTTTGCTCGATGAGCCAACAAATCATCTAGACATTGAATCTGTGCAATGGCTGGAGGAATTTTTAATTTCTAGCGCCAAAGCTGTGATGCTCATTTCGCACGACCGCGCCTTTGTTGATCGTATTACTACGCGAACCATCGAAGTAACAATGGGGCGGATTTACGATTACAAAGTGAACTATTCCAAATACTTGGAACTGCGAAAAGAACGCCGTGAACAACAACAGAAAGCTTTTGCAGAACAACAAAAATTCATAGCCGAAACACAAGTGTTTATCGATCGCTTTAAAGGAACTTACAGCAAAACGCTTCAAGTTCAATCGCGCGTAAAAATGCTGGAAAAGTTGGAGATATTGGAAGTGGACGAAATAGATACTTCCCATTTAAGACTTCGATTTCCATCTTCGCCCCGTTCGGGGACTTATCCGGTGATGACCGAAGAACTTTCCAAATCCTACGGCGAACATCTGGTATTATCGAATGCTTCGTTTAGTATTCTAAGAGGCGAAAAAGTAGCTTTTGTCGGCAAAAATGGCGAAGGAAAATCTACAATGATAAAAGCGATCATGGGTGAAATTCCTTTCGAAGGCAAACTCACACTCGGACACAACACTATGATTGGCTATTTTGCGCAAAACGAAGCTTCGCTGCTCAACGAAAATTTAAGTGTATTTCAAACCATCGATGACGTTGCCAAAGGCGATATTCGAACAAAAATAAAAGATATTTTAGGCGCTTTTATGTTTGGTGGAGAAGAATGGGAAAAGAAAGTTAAAATTTTATCCGGCGGAGAACGTACACGCTTGGCCATGATAAAATTGCTACTCGAACCGGTAAACTTGCTTATATTGGATGAGCCAACAAACCATTTGGATATGCGCACCAAAGACATCCTGAAACAAGCCTTGATGGATTTTGACGGAACATTGATTTTGGTTTCGCACGACCGCGATTTTCTCGACGGTTTGGTGAGCAAAGTATTTGAATTTGGCAACAAAAAAGTACTTGAACATTTTGAAGGAATTCGGGAATTTCTGGAGCGCAAAAAAATGGAACACCTTCGCGAATTGGAAATCAAGACAAAAAAATAAAATCCCAGCCAATTGTTTGCGAAATAATTAAATTTGAAACGAAAAATCGATTGGATATTATGTTTTTAAATAGCCCAGAAATTTCTAAATTGCTCACATTAATTAAAATTTAAAATGAAACTGGATTGGTTACTTGAATATAGTCCCATTTTATTGGCTTTAGGAGCTACTTTGTTTACATGGGGAATTACTGCATTGGGGGCTTCGATGGTATTTTTCTTTAAAACTATCAATAAAAAAGTACTCAACTCTATGCTTGGATTTGCAGCCGGGATAATGATAGCTGCAAGTTTTTGGTCTTTATTGAAACCTGCCATCGAAATGGCAGAAGAAAGCGGTACAAAAGGATGGATTCCGGCCGTAGTCGGTTTTCTTTCAGGAGGATTATTTTTATACATCATAGACCGTATTTTACCACATTTACATCTTGGCCTATCAATGGATAAAGCCGAAGGAATAAAAACACAATGGCAAAGAAGTGTATTATTGGTTTTAGCCATTACGCTGCACAATATTCCGGAAGGATTGGCCGTAGGTGTTGCTTTTGGCGCTTTGGCGATTAATCCGGACATAGGAATACTTACCGGTGCTGTGGTTCTCGCGGTAGGAATTGGATTACAGAATTTCCCGGAAGGAGCAGCAGTGTCTATTCCACTTCGCCGCGAAGGATTTTCTAGATTAAAAGCATTCCATTACGGTCAGTTATCCGGTATCGTGGAACCAATTGCCGGAGTTTTTGGAGCCTATTTGGTTCTAACAATGACTCCAATTCTACCTTATGCGCTTTCTTTTGCTGCCGGAGCAATGATATTTGTGGTAGTTGAAGAATTGATTCCAGAATCTCAACTAGGAGATGAAACGGATTTATCCACTGTTGGAGCTATGTTGGGATTTGCCACTATGATGGTCTTAGATGTGGCTTTAAGTTAAATTTATTGAAGATAGTTCACTTAATCCTGTTATTCAAATTCGAGCTTACATATTTTTTCGTAGGCCATTTCTCCATTAAGAGAAAGAATAGAGGACTTTCCTTTGCTAATTCATTTTATTAGAAAATACTGCAATTCGATGAGTAAAAATTTAATTTCAATTGAACCTGCTGCTCAAAAAAACTTCGAAAAATATGAGTTTCCAAGAAATGTTCGGGAAGTGGAAAATATGAAATATTTTTTAATTTTATTCACTCCCAAAAAATAGTATGATAATTCATAACTTTGAACAAATTAAATAAAGCCTTTTCTTCATTCATCTGTACAGAAAATTGTTCAATTTTTAGGTCTTTGTTCCAGAAAAAGAGCGCTTGAAAGATCAAAATATTTTATGCAAGAAAAAAAGAAAGAACATCCTACGGAAAAATCCAGATTGCATCCTCGAAATAAACATCGACAACGCTACGATTTTAAGAGCCTTGTATCTAATTTTCCGGAATTAGGATCCTATGTCACTGTAAATCCTTACCAAGACGAATCCATAGATTTTTTCGACCCGCAAGCCGTAAAAATGCTTAACAAAGCCTTACTGAAACAATATTATGGAATCGATAACTGGGATATTTCCGAAAATTATTTATGTCCACCCATTCCCGGTCGCGTAGATTATCTTCATCATATTGCCGATTTATTAAGCAGTAAAAATTACGGAAAAATTCCCAAAGGAGACAATATTCGAATTGCTGATATCGGGGTAGGCGCAAATTGCATTTATCCTATTTTGGGAATTAAAGAATACGACTGGTCGTTTGTAGGAACGGATATTGATTCTTTCGCACTCGAATCGGCCCAAAGAATTTCAGATTCTAATCCATCTTTAAAAAACAAAATCGAATTGCGGTTTCAGAAAAATCCACAAGATGCATTTTTTGGAGTCATCAAAAAAGAAGAACGTTTTGAACTAAGCATTTGCAATCCCCCATTTCATGCTTCGGCTGAGGAAGCATCAGCAAGTTCTATCCGAAAATTAAGTAATCTGACACATACAAAAATTACTTCGCCAAAACTTAATTTTGGCGGAAAAAGCAATGAATTGTGGTGCGATGGCGGGGAGGAAAAATTTTTAAAAAACATGATTCGCGAAAGTAAATTTTTTGCTTCCAATTTTTTTTGGTTTTCGAGCTTAGTTTCTAAACAATCTAATCTAAAAAATGCATACGCGGCGCTAAAAAAAGCTGACGCCATCGAAACAAAAACAATTCAAATGGGACAAGGAAATAAAAGCAGCCGAATTTTGGCCTGGACTTTTCTAACTCCAGAACAACAAAACGAATGGACAAACAAGCGATGGAGAATTTGATTTTATAAAACACATCGATATGTTTTAACGACTCAATTAAATAAAAAACAGCTTCTTTTGTAAATAATTTATTTTTTTCTTGCACAATAAAAAAATTGGTCATTAATTTGCCAATATGAAATTGACATTGAATTTAATGAATTGGTGGTGGCGTAATATTGATTCCGACAGGGCGAGATAACTACGTTGCTATGTAATTTAAAATATACGGCCGCAGGTGTTTCACCTGCGGTTTTTTTTTGCTCAAAAATTTAATATTTAAAAGATGAAAACATATTCAAACGAACAAACGATTTTCCGATGGCGATTCTCAAATGAAATACGCTAATAAAATGAAAATAAAATTAATAACACAAAAAAAACAATTAAAATGGAAAATCAAGCAATATTAAACAATACAAAAGAAATTAATTTCGACGCCGTAAACGGTAAATTTGGTGAATTTGGCGGGCTATTTGTACCACCTGTTTTAGAAGGCAAACTTCTAAATCTATTCGAAGTATTCGAAACAGCACGCAAAGAGGCTAGCTTTCAGGAAGAATATGCCTATTATCTTAAACATTTTGTAGGCCGGCCTTCCCCACTTTATTATGCCCATCGTTTATCTAAGCATATTGGTTCAAAAATTTATTTAAAACGTGAAGATTTAAACCACACCGGTTCGCATAAGATTAACAACACCATTGGTCAAATTTTATTGGCAAAACGTATGGGTGCTACAGAAATCGTTGCAGAAACAGGAGCCGGCCAACACGGGGTTGCAACAGCCACCGCAGCAGCTCTTTTTGGAATGAAATGCAAGATTTTCATGGGAACTGAAGATGCCGAACGCCAAAAAATGAATGTGAGCCGTATCAAACTTTTAGGTGCTGAATTAATACTCACAAGTGCCGGACGTGGTACATTGAAAGATGCTGTAGATGCCGCTCTGGGTTATTATATCGAAAACCCCAATATTTATTATTTATTAGGTTCTCAAGTTGGCCCACATCCTTATCCAACCATGGTTGGGTATTTTCAAAGTATCATAGGGCGTGAAGCAAAAAAACAATTTATTGAACGAGAAGGTAGATTACCCGATAATATTTTAGCTTGTATTGGCGGTGGTTCGAATGCGATTGGTCTCTTCAACGATTTTTTGAAAGACCAGGAAGTAGCTATTCATGCTGCTGAAGGTGGAGGAGCCGGAGCTATTTTGGGCGAAACAGCAGCAACACTAACACTCGGTAAAAAAGGAGTTTTTCAATGTACTTTTTCCTATGCATTGACAG
>DYSK01000056.1 GCA_020718315.1 Draconibacterium orientale | reverse complement strand
AATATGTGGGCATGTGCTCCGATTTGGATGATATAATAGTTTTTAGAGAAGACGGAAATTTTTTAGTCACCAAAGTGAATGGAAAAGTATTTGTAGGCAAAAATATTTTGCACGTAGATGTGTTTAAAAAGGGCGACGACCGAACGGTGTATAATGTAGCCTACCGTGATGGGTTGAAAGGAAGTAATTATATCAAACGATTTTCTGTTACAGCTATTACCCGCGACAAGGAATACGATTTTATTAGCCAAACTAAAGGTTCGAAAATCCTATATTTTTCGGCCAACCCAAATGGCGAAGCAGAGCTATTACGTATTACACTGCGGCCAAGCCCGAAACTAAAAAAACCTACTTTCGATTACGATTTCAGCGAATTAGCAATAAAAGGACGTGGCACCAAAGGAAATATCCTCAGCAAAAAAGCTATCGCTAAAATTGTAAAAAAAGAAGACGGCGTTTCCACCTTGGGAGCCATGAGAATTTGGTTCGACGAATCCGTTAAAAGATTAAATACAGACGAGCGCGGCGTATATTTAGGCGCATTTTCAGCAGACGATAAAATCCTGACCGTAATGGGTTCCGGTGAATATAAGCTCTACAATTTCGATCTAACAAATCACTTTGAAGAAGATCTGTTGCTGATACAAAAATACGATTCCCGAAAAATTATTAGTGCACTCTATCTCGAATCGGGTAACAAAACGCTTTTCATAAAAAGATTTGTACCCGAACCTGTCGACAAGAAAATAAATTTTATTGGCGATTCGCCAAAATCCAAATTAATTGAATTTAGCCTCGATTACAAACCCCTAATCGAAATCATTACCAAATCAGAAAACGGCAAAGAAACGTTTAAAGCGGAGATTGATATAGCCGCTTTTATTGGTATCAAAAGCTTTAAAGCCAAAGGGAAAAAGGTGTCGGCCGAAAAACTGATAAAAGCAAATTGGCTCGATTCAATCGCTGTTGATTACCCCGAAACAAAAGCTGCAGCAATCGAACCACTATCCGAAGTTGCCAACGACCAAACAGACGAAAAAACCAATACCGCGCTTAGTACAGATATTTCCATACAGCTAGACGACCTAGAGTCAATGGATCAAGAATCCAACGAAACTGAAGCTAATTTTGAAATTCCTGACAATGCTACTGCACAGATGGAGGAAAGCGAGGCAGAAACGGAACTGGAAACAGAACTGGAAACAGAAACGGAAGAAATTCCTATCCCGAAAAAATCGACACACATCGAATTTGAAATTGAACTTGACGATCAACACATTATTATTGAAGAAGATTTTGAAAATGCAAAATCAAAACAAGGGAAAGAGCCCGAAACTAAGAAAAAAGAAAAAGGCAATGACGGACAAATTGTTCTTGATTTTTAGTTAAAAAAACAGCACTAAATAAAAGATGACCGAACAAAATAAAATTGAAATTACTCCCGACGTATTCTGGATTGGTGTTTTAGACAAAGATATTGTAACTTTTGATGTAGTAATGGAAACGGAACATGGCACCACTTACAATTCCTACTTCATCAATGCACAGAAAAAAACAATTGTTGACACAAGCAAAGAACGATTTTGGGAGACTTATTTGGAAAAAATCAAAAGCGTAGTGGATCCGGCAGAAATAGAATACATCATTGTAAATCATACCGAACCTGATCATTCAGGAAATTTACGCAACTTGCTTAATATTGCCCCAAAAGCAACCGTAATTGGAAGCGGAAATGCCATTCGTTATTTGAAAGATTTGATTGGAGCAGATTTTCCTCATCAAATAGTAAAAGACGGACAAACATTGGATCTGGGCAATAAAACGCTTCGGTTTATTGGTGCTCCAAATTTACACTGGCCGGATACGATGTATACTTATATTGAACAAGACTGTCTTTTGTTCAGCTGCGATTCGTTTGGTGCTCATTTTGCTCGCGAAGCAATGTGGGACGATGAAGTAGAGAATTTTGATGAGTCGTTTAAATATTATTTTGACGTGATTCTGAAACCATTCAGCAAATTTATGCTGAAAGCAATAGAGAAAATCAAACCGCTTCGCATAAAAGCCATTTTACCCGGTCATGGCCCAATGCTGCGAAAATATTGGCAAAAATACGTCCGCCTTTCAGAAGAATATTCAATCGAATTCCTACGACTACCGACTCGAAAATACGTCTTTATCCCATACGTATCAGCTTATCACAAAACAGAACTTATTGCTCAAGCCATTGCTCATGGCATTCGCGAATCAGGCCAAGTGGATGCCATTTTGCTCGATGTAGAAAAGACAAGTCTTGGCGAGTTGGATATGCAAATGGAGAAAGCAAGTGGAATAATTGTGGGTTCGCCTACCATCAATCAAAATATCCTTCTCCCAATTTACAAACTCTTTGCAATCATCAATCCATTGCGAGATAAAGGGAAATTGGCCGGTGCTTTTGGCTCGTACGGCTGGAGCGGCGAAGGCAGCAAATTGATTGAAGGTAATTTACGTAATTTGAAACTCGATTTTCAGACCGTAGGACTGTTTTTTAAATTCACTCCTAACGAAATGGAATTGGAACAATGTAGAAGTTATGGCCGCGATTTTGCGGCAAAAATTTTAGAAAACCAAAGTGATTTATCGAATAATTAAATCGCTGTCTCTTTTTTGAGTACCAATTTATTAATAACTGAAAATGTTTTCGATTCAAAATATTCGTGTTTTATTTTCCGGCAATCTTCTCTTTGATCAGGTTTCTTTCTTAATCAATCCGAACGATAAAATTGGTTTGGTTGGAGCCAACGGAGCCGGAAAATCCACGCTACTCAAACTATTGGCCAGAGACATGGAGTTGGATTCGGGGGAAATTGCGATTCCTCAAGACAAAACTGTTGGCTATCTTCCTCAAGAACTTAGAAACGAAAGCACACTGAGCATTTTCGACGAAACACAAAAAGCGTTTATTCAACTCAACGATTTAGAGAAAAAAATTGAGCAGCTAAACCATCAGCTAAATACTCGAAGCGATTATGAAAGCGACGAATATCTAAACCTAGCACACGAGCTCAGTGATGCCATGGAAAGATTTCAGATTTTAGGAGGAGGCAATCGCGAAGCCGAAATTGAAAAAGTATTACTTGGCTTAGGTTTTACAACCGAAGAATTTTCGCGCCCGCTGTCCACTTTCAGTGGTGGTTGGCGAATGCGAATAGAAATAGCCAAGATATTGCTTCAAAGACCCGACCTCTTGCTCCTCGATGAGCCGGTGAATCACTTAGACATCGAATCCATCGAATGGCTCGAAAATTTTCTAAAAAATTACAGCGGGGCGGTTGTTTTGGTTGCTCACGATCGCGTTTTTCTTGATTCCGTAACCACCCGAACAATCGAAATAAGTAAAAAACGCATTTACGATTACAAAATGCCTTACAGCGACTATGTTCAAGAACGTCAATTGCGAATGGTTGGCGAACAGGCCGCTTATACCAATCAACAAAAGCAGATTCAAGAAATAGAACAATTTGTAGAACGATTCAGATATCAGGCCACCAAAGCCAAGCAGGTTCAGTCGCGGGTAAAAATGCTCAATAGAATCGACCGGATCGAAGTGGATACAATCGAAAAGTCGGCCATCCGGTTTCGGTTTCAGGACGCGCCTTCATCAGGAAAGATTGTGGTTGAAACCCAGAAACTCAGCAAACAATTCGGCGATAATCTTGTTTTAAATCAACTCGATTTTGCATTACTTAAAGGCGAGAAATTAGCGTTTGTAGGTAAAAATGGAATGGGCAAAACTACTTTGGCTCGTATCATTGTGGGTGAGAATGATTTTGAAGGTGAGTTGAAAATTGGTTACAATGTAAAAATTGGTTATTACGCTCAAAATCAAGCCGAATATTTAGATTTAACTAAAAGCGTTTTTGAAACCATCGACGATGTAGCCACGGGTGATTTACGCAAAAAAGTACGTGATATTTTAGGCGCTTTTTTGTTCAGTGGAGAAACCATCGATAAAAAGGTAAGCGTTTTGAGCGGAGGTGAAAAATCGCGTTTAGCCTTAGCCAAACTTCTCTTGGAGCCCTACAATTTATTGGTATTAGATGAACCCACAAATCATTTGGACATACAATCTAAAGACATTTTAAAAAACGCACTTATTCAGTACAACGGCAGTTTAATCATTGTTTCGCACGATCGGGATTTTTTACTAGGTTTGACCGATAAGGTAATCGAATTCAAAAAAGCGGCCACCAAAGAGCATTTGGGCGATATTAGAGAATTTTTGGAAAAGCGCAAAATAGAATCGCTTCAACAACTTGATATCCAAAACAAAGCTTCAAAAACAAAAGATCGCTTAAAATCAAATTCAAACAGTAAACAAGCCTATTTGCAAAAAAAGGAGCGCGACAAAGGACTTCGGAAATTGGAAACAAGACTACAACAGTTTGAACTAGAAATTGAACAACTTGAAAAAGAGGTAAAAAACGCCGATGAGCAACTTATTGATCCGGAAAAATATAAATCGTTGATCAACAATAAGCATTTTTACGAAAATTATCAAAAAACTAAAACGCGCTTAGAAAATAGATTGTTGGAATGGGAAAACCTCAGTTTGCAAATTGAAGTAGAAAAAAATTAATTCGCTCGTTTCATCAAAGTATCGGCAAGTTTTATCAATACCAGTTTCTTTTCTTTGCTAAGCTCTATTTTTTCCAAAGTTTTCATGGCTTTTGAATAATAACAATCCATCAATTTTTTCGTTTCCATTTCAATATTCAATTGTTGAAAAATCTCCAAAACCCGCATCACCTTTGCTTCATAATCTTCATCCTGAATAGAATACAATTTTTGAAGCTCCTCTTTTTGTATTTCCGAGGAAAGTTCTAACGCCTTCAAATACAAGAAGGTTTTTTTATTGGCACGAATATCGCCTCCATTTTTTTTACCAAAAACGTCTTCAATCCCAAAAGCATCCAGCAAATCGTCTTGAAGTTGAAAAGCCATCCCAACGCTTTCTCCAAACTCATAGATAAGCTTTGTGTTGGAGGCGGTAGTTCTGGCAATGATTGAGCCAACTTGCATGCTTCCGCCAAGCAAAACGGCTGTTTTGAGATGAATCATTTTTAGGTATTCATCAAGCGAAACATTGGCTTTCGTTTCGAAATTCATATCGTACTGTTGGCCTTCGCAAACCTCTTTTCCTAATTTATTGAAGACCGTAAAAATATCGAAAAGCAAATCTTTGGGCGACTTCAAAATACAATCATACGCCATCACCATCATGGTATCGCCCGAAAGAATAGCCCGGTTTGCGTCCCACTTTTTATAAACGGTTGGAAAACCACGTCTTATAGGCGCTTTATCCATAATGTCGTCGTGAAGAAGCGTGAAATTGTGAAAAGTTTCGAGCCCTAATGCTGGAGAAATGGCTTGTTGAATATCGCCATCAAAAATATCGCAAGTAAGCAAAGTGAGTAGAGGCCGCAACCGCTTTCCCCCCATCGAAAGCGTGTAATGAATAGGCTCGTACAACTCGAAAGGCTCGCGAGGAATTATTTCTTTCTCAACAGCCGATTGGATAAGACTTTGGTATTCTTCGATAGATAACATAGAGCAATTTGATTAGGCTTGGCAAAGGTAATCAAAGCTTTTGGATATTAAAAAATGGTGATGATTGGAAGTAATCGCATTTATTTCAGTAAATTCAACAAATATTCTCCATATCCGCTTTTTCGCAGAGGTTCTGCAATTTTGCGCAACTGCTCAGCGTCAATAAATCCCATTCGATACGCTATTTCTTCAATATTACTTATCATCATCCCCTGTCTATTTTCGATAACTTCTACAAATTGGGAAGCTTCGTTAAGCGAAGTAAAAGTTCCGGTATCAAGCCAAGCGGTTCCCCTTCCTAATACAGAAACAAAGAGTTTATCCTGTTCCAAGTATTTTCTATTTACGTCGGTAATTTCGTATTCCCCCCTTAAGCTAGGTTTAATATTTTTTGCAATTTCCACTACCGAGTTATCGTAAAAATACAAACCCGGCACTGCATAGTTCGATTTTGGATTCTTGGGCTTTTCTTCCAGCGAAATAGCTTTCATGTTTTGATCAAATTCTACTACACCGTATCGTTGTGGATCGGTAACTTGATAAGCAAAAACAACTCCACCAACCGGATCGTTAACGCTCTTCAGAAGTGTTGTCAAACCTCGCATGTAAAAAATGTTATCGCCCAAAATCAAGGCTACTTTATCTTTTCCAATAAATTCTTCTCCTAAAACAAAAGCCTGCGCTAATCCATTTGGAACAATTTGCTCCACATAACTAAATTGAAGGCCTAAATTTTCTCCACTTCCAAACAAAGTTTTAAAATGCGGCAGATCTTGTGGAGTCGAAATAATTAAAATTTCACGAATGCCTGCCATCATCAAAACCGACAACGGGTAATAAATCATGGGCTTATTGTAAATAGGCATCAATTGCTTACTTATTGCAATGGTTAAGGGATGTAAGCGTGTTCCCGCGCCGCCGGCTAAGATTATTCCTTTCATCAGTTTTTAATTTTATCATTCATTGTCAGAACGAATTGGTTTTTTACTTTTTTCAAGCTTGCCGATGCAAAATATTTGCCCACGGCTCGTCTTGTGCAAAGCTGATTAAAGCCTTCTTTCTGATTGTCTAAATTAGAAAAATTAAGAATACTTCGTAAAAAAAATAAAATATATTTCGCTCAATTACTCTTCTTCTTCCTCTAATAAGGAAGCTTTGAAAGCCCGCGTGGTCATAAACTTATCGAGGGTCATCAATATGGAAGGCAGTAGAAAAAGATTGGCAATGAGAGCTACGAACAAAGTGAAGGAGATTAAATAGCCCATAGATTCTGTTCCGCCAAATTTAGAAAGCGTAAAAATGTAGAACCCGAAAAACAATACAATGGAAGAATATATCATGCTATACCCTGTTTCTCTCAACGCTTTCAAAACAGAAATACTGATTTGCCAATTGTTATGTTTAAGCTGATAGCGATAGCGCGATAAAAAATGAATGGCATTGTCAACAGAAATTCCCAAGGCAATACTAAAGATCAAAATGGTTGAAGGTTTGATGGTGATTCCAAGATAGCCCATCATAGCTGCTGTTAGGAGTTGGGGCAAAAGATTCGGAATTAAAACCAGCACAATCATTCGAGCCGATGTAAACAATAAAGCCATAAGTAAGGAAATGACTACTGCGGCTAATATCAAACTCTGTAATAAATTTTTGACTAGATATTTTGTGCCTTCTAAAAACACCACGCTGGAACCGGTAATTTCCACATTAAATTTTTCCGGCGGAAAAATAGAATCAATTCTCGGCCTCAATTCGTCCTTGAGCAATTCTATTTCGTTTGTTCCCAGGTTAGCCATTTGAACGGTAACACGGGTCATTTGTAATTCATTATCCACAAAACTCTTCAAGATATTTTGATTGCCAGAATCAATTTTCGGCATATAAGCCAATATAAAATTCTTTTCCTGATTATTCGGGAGGACATATTTTTTAGCATCACCATTATAAAAAGCTTGCTTCGAAAATTTAACCACTTCCGTAATGGAAACCGGACGAGAAAGTTCAGGATATTCCAACAAAACATTTTGCAAATTTTCAATTTTTTGAATCGTGCTAAGTTGCAAAATACCTCGAGGTTTTTTGGTATCAATTGTAATTTCGAAGGGCATTACGCCATTAAAATTTTTCTCGAAAAAGAGCAAGTCTTGATAAAGCACATCGTCTTTCGGAATATCGTCCACAATATTTCCAGATGTTTTCAACATGCTAACGCCTATAATTCCGGCAATAAAGAGCGAAATACTTAAACCATAAACCCAATTACGATGTTTGGAGACTACAATTAGAATCTTATCTACTATTTTCGATACAATCCCGTCCTCCACATTAGAAAGTTGACGCGAATTTGGAGTGCCTCGGTATGAAAATAATATAGGAATAAGTATCAGCGTGAGCAAATAAATCCCGAGAATTGCCAAAGAGGCTACAATTCCAAATTCCAACAATAATTGATTTCGAGTGATTATAAAAGAAGCAAAACCGGCAGCAGTCGTTGCATTGGTTAAGAAGTTAGCGCTTCCTACCCTGCTAACCATTCTAGTTAGTGCTTTTATTTTATTTTGATGAATGCTGTATTCGGAAATGTATTTATTAAGTAAAAAGATGCTGTTTTCGATTCCGATAATGATCAATAATGGAGGAATAATTCCGGTAAGAATAGTGATTTGATAGCCTAACAAAGCAGTCAAGCCAAGCGTCCAAACTACACTAATTGTAACAGTAAGAATAGGATACAAGACCATTTTTGCCGAACGAAAGAATAGGAGCAAAATAAAAGCGGCCACAAAGAGAGCATAAAAAATAAAAGAATACAACTCGCTTTTTATCAAGTCGCTGGTAATAGTTCGGATATACGGCAATCCGGATAAATGCATTTCCAACTCTTGTTCCTGAGCGTATTTATCAATTTCGGCTTTAATGGTGTAAATTAAGGGGACTCGCTCTCTTGTATCCAGAACCTCTTTATCAAGTGTAATCATCAACAAGTAAACTTGCGATTCTGCATTGTACAACAATCCATCGTAAAAAGGAAGCGAATAAATAAGCCCTTTTAAAGAATCCAATTCCTGTTGCGTTTCGGGCCGTTTGGTTAAGATAGATTTAAAGTTAAACTTCTTCTCTTTCGTGTCTTTTTCGAGCGTGTAAATTTGGGCAATGGACACAACGCCTTCTACTCCCTTTATTTCTTTCAACTTATGGGATAAGTCATAAAAAGCATTGAATTTTTCGAGCGTGAAAATATCTGGATTCACCGCTCCGGCAAACATCACAGCTCCATCTTGACCAAATTCAGTCTTGAATTTTTCGTAAGCTTTTAAGGAAGGGTGATTGTCGGGAAGCATTTGAGGCATTTCGTACGAAAGCTTCAAAGAGCGCATTTGATATCCAAAAAACAGAGTAATCAAACCGATAATTACAAGATTCGTAATTCGGTATCTAAGTATCCACCTGACAATGTATTTCCACATTTTCTCCAGTTCAAATTAAAAACAATGTACAGCTATGTTGAAAGGCTGCAAAACTAATTATTTTTAATGGAATAAAAAACCGGATTTCTGCATTTTAAGCGCGTAAATCAATGCACTGTCCAATTCAATATTTTGTGAAAATCAAACTCTTCCGGGTTTTTAACATACTGGCCAATACTTTGGTAGTCCGATTCTACTACGTATTGTTGATTGTCTTCATACACCATTTTAAACCGCTCCGACTCAATGTTTACCAATCTGGGAGGAATTTTTCCGTCTTTATCTTCTACATCTTTCAAAAATAAGGGCAAAATGTCACCCCTTTGATTTGAAGTTACCATGGCGCCACTGGTTCCCTGATCGAAAAGTTTTTTTACACCCATTCCCAACAAAGCACAATAAACCAAATCAAAAGCAACTGGCGGTACACAACGAATTTCATAGCCAATTTCTACCGGTCGGCTTTTAACCGAAAGACCTAATTCTTTTAATTTCTGCTGAACCAAAACATTGAAAATATGCGCTTTGCTTAAATTGCCCAATTCAGGATGTCCATGTTCATCGTAAGTAAAAACGATTCCTGAGCTTTCTATCTCCTCATCACCCATGTGATGAAAAACGCCTTCGCTTACAATCACAACACCATAATTAATCCCTAAAATTTTTCTTTTTAATATCGATGAAATGATTAAGCGAATAATTTTATCTAGCGAAACGCGAGTCTTATTAAACATTTCAGGAATAACAATCAATGGATAATGGCAAGCGGCTCCAATGCCAAAAGCCAAATGGCCTGCTTCTCTTCCCATAGCACTCACAATAAACCAGTTTCCGCTTGTACGCGCATCTTCATAAATGGTGGTTGCAATTCTTACACCTTCACTTTTGGCCGAATGGTAACCAAATGTCGGACTTCCTTCTGGCAATGGCAAGTCATTGTCAATGGTCTTTGGGACGTGAATATTTTGGATATGAATATCGTTTTCAGCAAGAAATTTAGAAATACGATTAGCCGTACTTGCTGTATCGTCTCCCCCAATCGTAACCAAAAGTTTTACATCATTTTCGATAAAAATTCTTGTGTTAAATTCAGTGTCTTTTGGCTTGTGGCGACTCATCTGAATGGCAGATCCGCCTTCTTTATGAATACGGTCGGCTAACTTAAAATCTATTTCCACTATATTTGGATTCTCTGCAAACAGGGCTTTGTATCCACCATTCAATCCAATCACTCTAAAGCCGTCTTTAATAAAAACTTTAGCTACGGTAGCAATTACGGTGTTGATACCAGGTGCCGGACCTCCTCCGGCAAGAATTATAATCGATTTTTGCATTTCAGCGCCATTAATTTTTGGTTTGACAAATGTAGGAATTTCTAAAACTTTTTGGAGTAAAAAAACAAGCGTCTTCGGTTGTAAATTTCTTCCTTTAAACTTCTCTTTTTGCTCACAATTTCCGCTTCATTTTTCGCCTCTGACAAATAAATCTTCCGTCAATTGTTCAAAAAAACTCATAAAACAGGCATTAAATTACCGATTTAATATTGGATCCGGAACACGTTTTTAAACACCTCAAAATCAAAGCCCTATTGCATCGCTATAAAAAACCTAAAAAACACTACACTTACAAAGCTATAATACCCAGTAACAAAGTGTGTTTAGTGTACAAAAAAATTCAGCGTATATTTGTGGTGAAAATGAATAAACCGATTACGATATAAATGAAAAATAAAATTACACATATAATTCCGAGAAAACATCTTCTGCTAAGTCTAACTATGATAATTTTAACCATAACTTCTTGCCAAAAAGAGCTTATTCAGAAAGAACAACCTCAAAAAAAAATGAACGATTTGAACGTAAGCGCCTCCTTTGATTGGAATACAAGTACTGATTATTTAGTTTTTATTTCTAGCACAACAAGCCAATTAGTGAAGATTGCTTCCGCCGAAGGTGTGATTTATCAAAAAGGGATGACAAAGCCTAATGAAGCGTTTAAAGCAACCGTTAAAATCCCTTCGTATATTAAAACAGTGAAGCTTATTACAGCAGATAAGAATGTTGAATATGTACTAAAGGACTCAAAAATTAATTACACATTCAAGTAAATAAAGGCTGTGCAGGAAAATTAACTTTAGTATTGTAAACAAATCCATCAGTTCTTTTCAGAAATTAACGAGAAAACATACAATGAGAATAAAAAAGAATAAGGCAATCAACAGCATATATCAAAAATTATTTTTGATATTGAGCTTGTTAGTGCTTTCAATTGCCACTTTTGGCGCAAAAGTTTCATCGCCTACATTCTCTCCAAATGGCGGTACTTTCACCACGCCGGTAAGTGTTGCCATTGCTACAACTACAGTTGGAGCAACTATTCGGTACACCACCGACAATTCTACGCCAAGCGCAACCAACGGAATTGTTTATACAGGAGCAATCGTCTTATCAAATTCTTGCACACTCAGAGCCATTGCCTACAAAACAGGCATGACAGCCAGCAATGTTCTTGCTAAAAATTTTCTTATTACAAAAGTCGTAGCTCCAACTATGAGCCCGGCAGCAGGTTCCTATAGCAGTCCACAGTCGGTTACGCTTTCAAGCTTAACAACAGGTGTTTCTATTCGTTATACCACCGATGGAAGTACACCAAGCTCTACCATCGGAACATTGTATTCTGCACCAGTTATCATCGGCGCAAATCTTACACTAAAAGCCATCGCCTACAAAACAGGATTGACCAATAGCGACGTTTCTTGGAGCGTTTATACAATTAGTTGTGCTCAGCCCACGTTCAACCCTGTGGCGGGAACATACAACGGGTCGCAAACCGTTAGTATTCTGAGTACAACAATTGGGGTTAGTATCCGCTACACAACGGATGGAACTACTCCAAGCTCTACTGTTGGAACAGTGTATTCATCTCCTGTGGTGATAGGCGAAAATACAACGATCAAAGCAATTGCATACAAAATTGACATGAATCCGAGTCCAATTTCTTCAGCAGCCTATTCTATTAAATGCGCTTCGCCCGTTTTTTCTCCAGTTGCTGGAACTTATAGTACTTCGCAAAATGTTTCAATCACTTCTGCCACTGTGGGATCAACAATCCGATATACAAACGATGGAAGTGTTCCAAGCCAAAGCAACGGAAATGTTTACAGTTCATCAATCAATATTTCTGCGGCTACTAATTTGCAAGCAATTGCCTATAAAACAGGGAATCTCGATAGCGATATCACAAGCGGATCATACACCATTTTAAGCCCAACCGAACCCCCTATTTTTTCGCCTTTACCAGGAACTTATTCTATGCCTCAATCCGTGTCGATTTCATCTGCCACAATTGGAGCTACAATTAGATACACCACCGATGGAACCACACCCAGTCAAAGTATTGGTACTGTCTATAGCTCTGCTGTTCCTATTTCAGCAACCTCTACACTAAA
>DYSK01000055.1 GCA_020718315.1 Draconibacterium orientale | reverse complement strand
CCCTGTTTCGCTGAATGAGAAATATCAAAATGGCTTTGGTTTATCTACAAAAGCCCTAGGCAGATTGAGCTATGGTTCTCCGGAGCAAGTGAAAGTGAATAGTCAAAAATTAGAACTTATAGATAAATTGGCCAATGAAGGGATTCAACAAAAAGCATTTCCGGGCTGTCAAATAGTTGTTGCAAAAGAAGGCCGAGTTATCTATTCCAAATCTTTTGGCTATCAAACCTATGATAATGCAGTGGCAGTTGAAAAGGAGACAATCTATGATCTTGCCAGCATTACAAAAATCGCCGCCACCACTATTTCTCTGATGAAATTAGAAGCAGAGAATTTGTTTAATTCTGATGCAGTTATTTCCAATTATTTACCTTATCTGAAGAATAGCAATAAATCCGAAATTAAAATTTCTGAAATCCTAACACACCAAGCAAAATTGGCCACTTGGATTCCATATTATTTGATTGAGCTAGACAAACAAAACAAGTTGAATTCGTTTTTTTTTTCGGATAGTATAAATGATAAACATTCGGTTCGCGTTGCAGAAAATTTGTACATCGACAAAAATTATTCATTCAAAATTTACGATACCATTGCAAAGTCGAAACTTCGCGCTACGAAAGAATATAAATACAGCGATTTAGGGTTCTACTGGTTTTGCCAAATTATTGAAAAACAGAGCAATATGGCCTTAGATCAATTTGTGCAGCAGGTTTTTTATCAACCAATGGGTTTGCAAAATATTTCATATTTACCACGTCAACATTTTGATTTAAAACGAATTGCGCCAACCGAAAACGACACTGTTTTTCGCAGACAAATAATACTTGGCGATGTACACGATCAAGGGGCAGCGATGCTTGGTGGTGTGAGTGGTCATGCTGGATTGTTTTCGAATGCCGAGGATTTGGCCGCCATTTTCCAACTTTTGATCCAAAACGGCTATTATGCCGGTAAACAATTGCTCGATTCCACGCTTATTCACAAATACACCGATTATCAATTTTACAATACCAAAACAAACAATCGAAGAGGTTTAGGATTTGACAAACCGTATCCAAAATATTCGGCAGATGGACCGGTTTGTCAAAGTGCTTCAACTCGAAGTTATGGGCATTCTGGCTTTACTGGTACTTATGCCTGGGCCGATCCTGACTCTCAATTGGTTTATATATTCTTATCAAACAGAGTGTATCCAAATGCAGACAATAACAAAATAAGTAAATTAAATATTCGGACTAAAATTCATCAAGCTATTTACGATGCTTTTGAAGTAAAATTATTTTCTGAAAACTCAAAACAATAATTCTGCCATCTGAAGTTGCAGTTTATGGGCTTCGAAGCGAGCAGCTTCAGCAAAATCTTTTCCCGACGAAGCATAAAGAATTCCACGGGAAGAATTTACCAACAGTCCTATTTCTTTGTTCATCCCAAATTTTACAACTTCTTCCAAGCTTCCACCCTGAGCGCCAACTCCCGGAACAAGAATAAAATAATCTGGAATGTGTTTTCGAACCTGAATCAACATTTCTGCTTTGGTTGCTCCCACTACAAACATCATATTTTCATCAGATCCCCAATTCTTCGCCTTTTCTAAAACCTGTTGATACAATTGATTCTGATGGTTGTGAGTTCCGGAAAATTGAAAATCGGAAGCACCGGTATTGGAAGTAAGTGCCAGAACAATAGCCCATTTTCCTTCGAACTCGAGAAAAGGCGAAACAGAATCTTTTCCCATATAAGGTGCCACCGTGATAGCATCGAAAGAAAGTTTTTCGAAAAAGGCTTTTGCGTATTGGGTGGAAGTGTTTCCAATATCGCCACGTTTGGCATCGGCAATCGTAAAAACCTTGGGTGAGATTGTGTTCAGGTAATCAATTGTTCGTTCGAGGCTTTGCCAGCCCGCCAAACCGCGACTTTCGTAAAAGGCTGTATTGGGTTTGTAAGCCACGGCAAAATCGCTGGTAGCATCGATAATGGCTTTGTTGAACGAAAAAACAGGATCTTGCTCGGAAAGCAAATGTTTTGGAATTTTATCGATATCGCTATCCAATCCAATGCATAAAAACGACTTCTTGTTGCGAATCTGTTTTATCAATTCCTGCTTAGTCATTTTCTATTTTTAGAGTTGTTTTTCTTCTTGCTCTTTGAGGCGTTCGTAGTTTTCGGCTATCTGCAATTTATCAATGATTTCTTGAATATCGCCATTTACGATCGTTGATAAATTGTAAAGTGTTAATCCAATTCGATGATCTGTAACGCGGCCTTGCGGATAATTGTAGGTTCTGATTTTTGCCGATCGATCGCCCGTTGAAACCATCGTTTTGCGTTTTGAAGAAATTTCATTCATATATTCGGCATATTGCAATTCGTAAATACGAGAACGCAAAACTTTCATTGCTTTGTCAAAATTTTTCAATTGAGATTTTTCGTCCTGACAAGTTACCACGATTCCGGTAGGACCATGCGTTAGTCGAATTGCAGAATAGGTGGTGTTTACACTTTGTCCGCCTGGTCCTGAAGAGCAATAGGTATCTTTCCGAATATCGGCCGGATTTAGATCGATATCAAATTCTTCCGCTTCGGGCAATACGGCTACAGTAGCCGCCGAAGTATGCACGCGGCCTTGCGTTTCGGTTTGTGGAACGCGTTGAACGCGATGAACGCCCGATTCGTATTTCATGGTTCCGTAAACATCTTTTCCACTCACGTTTACAATCACCTCTTTATAGCCACCAACGGTACCTTCCGTCATATCGACAAGATCAAATTTCCAGCCTTTTGTTTCGCAAAATTTTTGATACATACGAAGCAAATCGCCTGCAAAAATACTCGCTTCATCGCCACCAGTTCCGGCTCGGACTTCAAGAATACAATTTTTTGCATCTTGAGGATCTTTAGGAATGAGCATGGTTTTGATGTCGTCTTCGAGTTGCTCTTTCCTGCGAATCAAGTCATTGAGTTCGTCGCGCGCCATTTCTTTGAACTCTTCATCTTTTTCATTTTTAATGATTTCTTTGGAAGAATCGATATTTTCGACAATGTTTTTATAGGTAATATATGCCTCAGCCAAAGGCTCCAGCTCTTTATAATCTTTATTTAATTGAACGTATTTCTTCATATCTGCCATAATTGCAGGGTCGGTCATTTGTTCACCAATTTCTTCATAACGCCTTTTTATTCCGGCCAACTTATCTAACATCTGAAATTTTTTTGCAAAAATAAGAAATTTTGCGCTCTGTTTTACCAATCATACAAAGCGCAAATACAAGCAAAAAGGCTTTAATTCGATTTTATTTTTAATGCCTGATTATCCGAAAAATTCAACTGATTGAGCATAGCATCATGTCCGTCGAGTCTAAATTCGAATAAAAGACTCCGAATGGTATCGCGTTTGGCGGCCGCTTCGAGTATTAAATTCTTATCCAGCAAACGTTGATAATCGCTGTAGCAAATGGCCAATAATTCGTTCAATTTCTTTTCTACCATCGCATTGGTAATTATTTCTCTGAAATAGATTTTTTGAAAATCGTTCGCTTTTTGAATGTATTGAACGGCCAAATTTGTGTTTTTTATTTTTAAAGCTTTGTCAACTACAGCCAAATAATTCAGATACAATCCATAAGCCGCTTTTGCTTTTAGTTGATTAAATAGAAGTTCATCGCTGTCATCGGCAGGGGTTTGTCGGCCAAAATTTTCTAGGTTGCTCAATTTAAAAAGGGCTTCACCAAAGTTTTCCTGCAGTATTAATTCGTCGATCTGCACTAAACTTTTCGCATACAATCTGTCTTCGAAAGCAATATGCGATGGTGTTTTTTCGCCTATCGAATGTGCATCAAACACATCGAATAAATTAAAATCATTTATCGAAAGATTTTCGGGATATTTAGTATTGGCCAATCGATTGAATAAGTCGTTGTAAATCCCTACAAAAGCGAGTTTTTTCTGCAAAAGTTTATGTTCTTCGTCCAGATAAACATCCACCAAATTTTCGATATTTGTTCGCGATTCGATTACTTCAATTCGAGCATGGATTTTGTATTTTTCGATGTTCAACTGCATTAAAGCCGCGAGCAAATTCATCTTTGTTTCCAATTGATTGGGGTCGTTTTTTGACTTTACCAATGTTTGATAAAAGGGCATTTGAGACAACTTTGTCAAATAATTCAATTCGCGCAAACTTCTCACCAAAAAGAGCAATGGGCTTGGTGGATTTTGTTGCAAATTTTGATATTCAGCAGAAAGTGTTTTCAGGAAAAATTCAGCCGCTTTGTAATCATTGGTCATTTGAAACCATTCTTCGAACGTATAATCGTTTTTGTTGTACTGAAAATTATGCTCATCAATAACGATATAGTAACCTTTGGCCCATCGCTGATGCCACATCGAAAGCATAGCAATTTCGTCTACTGATTTTACAGAAGGTGTTTTTTCATTAAAATATTTCAAATAAACCAAAGATTTGTCTTCTTTGAAAATACGAAGCCGAAAACCGATTAGTTTGGGTAAAATATAATCTTCGGCAGAAAACTCGTACAATTTGGTTTCGCCCACAACAGGAAGCGGTTTGATAGAAACCTCGGTTTTAAAACTCCCATTTTCATATCTATATACCTGATAATGTGTAACCAACGACCAATTGATAGAAATTGTTTCGACTGGTTTTTGATTTGTATAGGCAATGGCTCTAAGGATATTGTTGATTTCATTTTGCTGCTTATCCTTGCTGTATTTCAATTCCATTCGGATATTTAAAGTATCCAAAACGCCCTGCTCCACTTCTTTCTGAGCATAAAGCGAAGACACAACAAAAAAGATGACAATTCCTAGAATCGCACGAATACGCATAATTCAAATTCTACTACACAAAAGTAATGGACAAAAATAGTACATCTTTTGCTGATTAACTTATTTGTGAACATTAAATTGTAGATAAAGCCGAAACCAATTTATGACCGTTTTTAGAAAGAATCAGTCGGTGGTACACTAAATTTGGCTTGCTTTCAAAAGTTATCTTATTTTTGCAAAAAGCATAATTATGGAATTGCAAAGAGCATTGAAGGAATCCATCGCATTAAAAGAAGCTGTATTAACTGATGAAAGTCTCCTGGCAAAAGTGACGACGATTGCTCAGGAAATGGTGAACGTATTCAACTCCGGCGGCAAAGTCTTGTTTTGCGGAAACGGAGGAAGTGCTGCCGACGCTCAGCATCTTGCCGCCGAACTTTCGGGAAGGTTTTATTATGATCGGCCACCGCTTGCTGCCGAAGCATTGCATGTAAACACGTCATTTTTAACAGCTGTTGCCAACGACTATTCTTTCGACGAAGTGTATGCTCGAATGATCAAAGCCTACGGAAAAAGTGGCGATATGTTGATTGGATTGAGTACAAGTGGAAATTCGGCCAATGTTGTTAAAGCCTTTGAGGCCGCGCGTGAAATGGGAATTAAAACGGTCGCATTTACCGGAAATAGTGGCGGAAAGGCCAAAGACATTGCACAAATTTGTCTGCAAATACCATCAACAGATACGCCTCGCATTCAAGAACTTCACATGCTTATTGGCCATAGTTTGTGTGAGATTGTAGAAAAAACCATTTTCCCGAGATAAAATGCAAGGTCTGCAAAATTTGAAAAACGAATGGAGTTTATTTCTCGATCGAGATGGAGTAATCAATGAGCGTATTATGGATGGCTACATTCAAACGCCATCAGAATTTGTTTTTTTGCCAGGAAGTTTGGAAGCTTTTCCATTGTTTTCATCCATCTTTAAATACATTTTCATTATAACCAATCAACAAGGAATCGGCAAAGGGATTATGAACATCGACGAATTAGAAAAAATTCATCAATATATGATTCATCAAATTAAATTAGCCGGAGGAAGAATCGACGGGATTTATTTTTGTCCTGATTTAGCTACTCAAATACCAAATTGTCGCAAACCTGGAATTGCCATGGCGCTTCATGCACAGAAAGATTTTCCGGACGTCGATTTCAGCAAAAGCTTTATGGTGGGCGATACAATAGCAGACATGGAATTTGGCAAAAATGCTGGTATGCAAAGCGTTTTAATCCAATCTAATCAAGCTATTTTGGAGAATGAATTTCAAATTTTTGCTTCCTTATATCAATTTGCACACACTCTAAAATCATACTAAATTGACACCAAATATTATACTTATCAGTTTCTTTGCATACACACTATTGCTGTTTTTAGTGGGTTGGCTCACCAGCAGAAAAGCCACCAACGAAAGTTTTTTCATTGGAAATAAAAGCTCGCCATGGTATTTGGTAGCTTATGGAATGATAGGTGCTTCGCTCAGCGGTGTTACTTTTATTTCTATTCCCGGAGTTGTGAGTACAACCAAATTTTCATATATGGTGATTGTATTCGGCTATTTGGTTGGTTATTTTGTGATTGCAAACGTATTGCTTCCTATTTATTATCGACTAAATTTGACCTCAATTTACAGTTTTTTGCACAGTCGATTTGGAAAGTATTCTTATAAAACCGGAGCCTCATTTTTCTTACTTTCGCGCGTTATTGGGGCTTCATTCCGAATGTTCTTGGTTATAAGCGTATTGCAATATTTTGTGCTAGACAGCTATGATGTTCCTTTTCTGATCTCTGTCATTGTTTTTGTTGGAATCATCTTACTTTATACTTGGAAAGGCGGAATAAAAACGATTGTTTGGACAGATACGCTTCAAACAACATTTATGTTGGCGGCCGTGGTAATCGTTTTATTTCTAATTTCTTCTCAGTTAGGAAAAACAGTTGGCGAATTGTTTGGCAGCATTCGAGAAGCCCAATACACTCAAATGTTTTTCTTCGATTGGCGCGATAAATATTTCTTTGTAAAACAGTTTGTTTCGGGTGCATTTATAGCCATTGTGATGACCGGATTGGATCAAGACATGATGCAGAAAAACCTAAGTTGCAAAAACCTGCCCGAAGCAAAGAAAAACATGTATTGGATGAGCTGGGCGCTCGTTCCCGTAAATTTTCTTTTTCTAGTAATGGGCGCATTTTTGGCCTTTTATGCCCAACAAAAAGGAATTGTTTATTCGGGTACCAGCGACAATTTATTTCCAACCATTGCCTTGAATCACATGGGTGTTTTTGCAGGAATCGTTTTTGTAATTGGACTTATTGCTGCTGCATATAGCAGTGCCGATAGTGCTTTAACAGCCCTTACAACCTCATTCACACTCGATATTTTAGGAATCGAAAGAAAACCAAATCTTTCGAAGCAAAAGAAAACTAAAATCCGTAAAATGAGTCATCTTGGAATGGCTATAGTGATGATTTTGGTGATTGTGGGTTACAACTTAATCAACGATCAAGCCATTATCACAAAATTGTTTACCATTGCAGGATATACCTACGGCCCCTTGCTTGGATTATTCAGTTTTGGAATTTTTGTAAAACGAAGTGTAAAAGACAGTTGGGTTCCCTTTATTGCCGTGCTCTCTCCTATTCTCTCTTACTTTATCCAGTTCTATGCGCCTCAACTTTTGAACGGATATCAATTCGGATTTGAATTATTGATAATCAACGGCTTGTTGATGTTTTTTGGTTTAATGCTTGTTTCAGAACCAAAAAATAAATTGGCATAAAATTCGGCAAAACACATTATCTTTGGAAAAAAGAAGACAATGCAAACACAACATGATCTTAATCTGAAAAACATTTTGCCGATTGGAATTCTGCTTATTTCGATTCTCATTCTGGTATTGGCATGGACAACCATGACCGTAACGATTAAATCCGGACAAGGAGGCGTATTATTCCGCTTGTTTGGCTCCAATTCCGGCGTTGACACCAAGAACACCTATGGTGAAGGTTTCCACTTTATTATGCCGTGGAACGAAATGTTTGTGTACGACGTTCGGCAATTGGAAGTTGCCGAAAGCATGTCCGTTTTGTCGTCCAATGGACTGGAAATTACGATCGATGTTTCCGTTTGGTATCAGCCGTCGCATGCCGAATTGGGGAAATTGCACCAAGAAAAAGGGATAGATTATTTACAGACAGTTGTTAAACCCTCCATTCGTTCAGCCACTCGCTCGGTCATTGGCAGATATACACCGGAGCAAATTTATTCGTCGAAAAGAGATGCCATTCAAGATGAGATTTTCCACGAAACAAAAGCGCTTTTGATAAAACAATATGTACAAGTAAACGAGGTTTTGGTGCGCGATATCACGCTTCCACCTACAATCAAAACAGCCATTGAAAACAAACTGAAACAAGAGCAAGAAAGCTTAGAATATGTTTTTAAATTGGAAAAAGCACAAAAAGAAGCCCAACGTATCGAAATAGATGCAAAGGGAAAAGCACGTGCCAATGAAATTTTAAGTGCCAGTTTAACCGACAAAATTTTGCGTGAAAAAGGAATTGAAGCCACGCTAAAATTGGCCGAATCGCCCAACACCAAGGTAGTTGTGATTGGAAACAGTAAAGATGGATTGCCAATTATCTTGGGCGAACAAAAATAATTATAATTGTTTACTGCTGAAAATTTGAATTTTAAGAACTGTCAGCATGGATATTGGACGAAAATTTATTCAAAAAAACAGAAGCCGCATTCGATTTTAAATTTGGCATGATCAAAATTATAGAAACTCCGCGCGATGCCATGCAAGGCATCAAGGAATTCATTCCGACGTCAAAAAAAATTGATTATCTCAACGCGCTCTTAGAAATCGGTTTTGATACGCTCGATTTCGGAAGCTTTGTGAGTGCCAAAGCAATTCCTCAACTGCGCGATACCGAAAGTATTATCGAAAAATTGATTCCCAGCAACACGAAGTTACTCGCTATTGTTGCCAATTTAAGAGGTGCACAAAATGCATCGCGATACGAACAAATCAATTATCTAGGCTATCCATTTTCCATTTCCAACACTTTTTTACAATTAAACATCAATTCAAATCTCGAGAAAGCATTTCAGGATACTGAACAAATTCAGTCTCTTTGCAGAAAATCAGGCAAACAATTGGTGGTGTATATTTCCATGGCTTTTGGAAATCCTTATGGCGATTTCTGGCATGCTGATTTGGTTTACAAATGGACAAAAAAATTGCAAGAAATTGGAATTGAGATTATTGCACTTTCCGACACAATAGGAATAGGAAATCCAAATACCATCTCACAAGCTTTTCGGACAGTAGTAAACGAATTTCCCCATATCGAATTTGGCGCCCATTTGCATACCACACGCCACAATTGTTTCCCGAATATCCAAGCCGCTTTCGACAATGGCTGCAGAAGATTTGATACAGTAATGAATGGACTTGGAGGTTGCCCCATGTCGAAACAAGAAATGATTGGAAATCTTAAAACCGGAAATTTGTTGGCTTTCATAGATAGCAAAGGAATTGAAACTTCCATTAATATGGCTGCTTACCAACGAGCCATTGAATTAGAAACCATCACTTTTCCGGCTGTTTAGCATTTGTTTTGCGGTTTCCGCTTTTCGAATCTCTCCGCAACTTCTTGTTCATCGGGATATGACAATAAATTCTCTATCTTTGCCCGATTAGAAAATAAGGATGAGTCTTCCAAAAATCAACTTAAAAAACAAAAGAGCCAGTTTCGAATATTTTTTAATCGAACGTTTTGTTGCTGGCATTCAATTGCAAGGCACGGAAATAAAGTCCATTCGATATGGAAAAGCCAACTTGTCCGATTCTTATTGTGTTTTTATCGATCATGAGCTTTTTGTTAGAAACTTACATATCTCTGAATATGCGCTTGGAACCCATTACAATCATGTTGTAAAACGCGATCGCAAATTACTTCTCAGCAAAAAAGAATTGCGAAAACTTAAAATCAAAATCGACGAAAAAGGATTTACAATCATTCCTACCAGTTTGTTCATAAACGATCGCGGTTTGGCTAAAATTGAAATTGCCTTGGCAAAAGGAAAACATACATACGATAAACGCGAAACAATAAAACAAAAAGATATTCAACGCGATATAGATCGAGAACACTAGATTGCTTCATTCCAATTTATTTTTCAAGTAGATAACATTCCGCCCAAGATCCTAAACAAATGAATTCGCCGCAAAAACAAAGCCCACCAAATACGCTGCATTCAGAAAAAAATGCGGCTTTGTTTGTGGCATCCATAGCGAGTTTTCTTACACCATTTATGGGTTCGGCCATCAACATTGCACTTCCAACCATTGGCGCCGACTTCTCGGCCGATGCCATCACATTAAGCTGGGTGGCTACCTCCTATTTGTTGGCAGCAGCCATTTTTCTCATTCCATTTGGCCGATTGGCCGATATTCATGGACGAAAGAAAATATTCTTATATGGAATAATCTTGTTTTCGATTGCTTCGCTGGCTTGTGGCTTTGTTCCAAACATTACTTTTCTCATTGCGTTCCGTGTGATTCAAGCCATTGGAAGCGCCATGATTTTCAGTACCGGAATTGCCATCATCACTGCGGTTTATCCTCCAAAAGAAAGAGGAAAAGCGATGGGAATTGCGGTAAGTGCCGTTTATTTAGGTTTATCGTTGGGACCATTTGTTGGCGGATTGCTTACGCAATACATGAGCTGGAGAAGTATTTTCTTCTTTGTAGCATTTTTGGGAATCATTGCGCTTTATTTTGTCATGAGCAAACTCAAAAACGAGTGGATAGAATCCAAAGGCGAGCCTTTCGACTGGTTAGGCTCTGCAATTTATGCGGCTGCTTTATTTTTTATTATGAGTGGTTTTCCAAAACTTCCTAGTGTTCTCGGGGCGAGCTTTCTGTTGCTTGGAGCAATTTTGTTGTTTGTTTTTATTTTTTGGGAACTAAAATCAGAATTTCCGGTTCTGAATCTTCAATTATTTAAAAGCAATATTACTTTTCGCTATTCCAATTTGGCCGCCTTAATCAATTACAGTGCAACTTTTGCAGTGGCTTTTTTACTCAGTTTTTATCTTCAGTATTTTAAAGCATTAAGTCCAAAAGAAGCCGGTTTTATTTTGGTTTCGCAACCCATAGTAATGACACTTTTTTCTCCACTTGCCGGACGTTTATCCGATAAAATAGAACCACGACTCATTTCCTCGGCTGGAATGGCCATTTCGGCGATTGGATTGGCTCTTATATCGTTTATCTCTGCCGAAACTTCACTTGCACATATTGTACTTGTTCTCACTATTTTAGGATTGGGTTTTGCCTTGTTTTCTTCCCCAAACAGCAATTCAATCATGAGTTCTATAGAACGAAAACACTTTGGAATCGCTTCAGCAAGTGTTGGGACAATGCGCCTATTGGGCCAAATGCTGAGTATGGGAATTGCCATGATGCTATTTGCATATTTCATTGGACAGACTAAAATAGACAATCATAATCTTCCGCAATTGCTTGCGGCCTTAAAAACGGCATTTATTGTTTTTGCCGTTTTATGCTTTTTGGGTGTATTTGCCTCTATGGCTCGAGGAAAAATGCACAGCCTACAACCGAATAAATCGGCTTAACCTACTTCATTATTGAAAGCTAAAAAATCCGATATTTACCAAATATTCCCGAACGTACTATGAAACCTTTGCACATACTCATTCTTACTTACGAAGGCGTTATTGCCGGATCTACAATGTCTATTAGCTATTTAGCCAAAGGACTTACACAAAATGGTCATTTTGTTACGCTGGCCTGCAAACCAACAAGCCTATATGTGAGGTTATTGGCGGGAAGCAACGTAAAAATTGAACATCTTCCTTTTGCTTCGAAATGGGATTTAAAAACCATGAAAGGAATTCGGGACATCGTTCGGCGCGACAAGATAGAGATTATCAATGCCCAAGCTTCATACGACCGATATCTTTCTATTTTTGCCAGATGGTTGTTCCATTTGCCGGTAAAATTAGTTCACACAAGGCGTCAGATGCCACTTTCGATTGGCGGAATCCAATCGTGGTTCTACACCAAAGGAACAGATCAAATTATTGCAGTTAGCCAAGGCGTTAAAGAAGCGCTTGTAAAAATAGGAACGCCCGAAAATCACGTTACAGTCATATACAACGGAACTCCTGCCGAAAAATATAAAAATATAGATGAAGCCCAAGTGGTAGAACTCCGAAAAAAATACAACCTTCCTAAAAGTCAACGCGTAATTGGATGCATTTCGCGAATGAAAAAACACATTCAATTGGTTAAGGCTTTGGCCTTGATTGACGAGCCGGTTACAGCTTTTTTTCTTGGCTTTACGGCCGAAAGACTAGGTATAGAAGCCGTGGAAATTGCCCGTAAGAAACATACACTTCATTTTCTGGGCATGGTTGATCCATCGGAAGTTTTGGCCTATTACAAGCTTTTTAATTTATACGTTTTACCATCCACAACCGAAGGTCTTTCGCAAGCCATCTTGGAAGCCATGTATATGAAACTTCCGATCGTTGCAACCAATGCAGGTGGAAATCCAGATTTAGTAAAAGAAATGGAAAACGGGCTGCTTTTTGACGACGAAAACATTGCTCAACTCGCACAGCAAGTAAACAAAATTTTAAGCAA
>DYSK01000054.1 GCA_020718315.1 Draconibacterium orientale | reverse complement strand
TATGAAATCAGTCTGGGCGAATATTTTGTCTTCAATAAAATAGAATATATAGTTCGGGTGGGATAAAAGTGATTCTGTTTATAACTTATCAATTCCAATTGAAATACAGGGATAATTTAAATGTTTGGGAATAATTCATTATTTTTGACGGCTATATGCAAAAAAATATGGGAAGCACAGAAAACGGGCATTCGGAATTTATTGATGTTGAGCGGATCATTGCCTCGAAGAGTAAGCGGGCACTAAAATATACACCAAAATTTATTATTTCTTATCTGAAAAAAATTGTCCATCAAGATTATGTGAATAATTTTTTACGGATTCATCAAGATAAGATTGGCCTTGATTTTGTAAAGGCTGTTTTGGACGAATTCCATGTGAAACTAAAAGTGGATGGATTGGAATTTATCGATCTCACAAAAAAATATATCATTTCGGCCAATCATCCAATTGGTAGTTTGGACGGTTTAGCACTCATGGATGTTGTTGGAAAAATTAGGAAAGACATCATTTTTCCGGTCAATGATTTACTCATGAATTTGCCCAATCTTAAACCTTTATTTATCCCTGTGAATAAACATGGAAGCAACATTGAAAATGCACGTATCATAGATGAAGCATTTTCGTCAAATGTTTTGATGTTGTATTTTCCAGCAGGCTTGGTTTCGCGAAAGAAAAAGGGAATAGTGGAGGATTTAGAATGGAAAAAAACTTTTATTCGGAAATCCAGAGATTATTTTCGCGATGTAATTCCCGTTTATATTGAGGGAGAGAATTCCGATTTTTTTTACCAATTGGCCAATTGGCGCCAACGTTTGGGTATAAAAATAAACATCGAAATGCTTTATTTAGCCGACGAAATGTTTAAACAAGATGGGAACGAAATAAAAATTAAATTTGGCCGGCCAATTTCATATCAAACTTTTGACAGAACAAAGAAAGATATTGAATGGGCCGATATGGTTAAGCAGCAGGTTTACGCCATGCGGTAATTTTGGGTGATTTTAGAGAAGGGAATTTTATGAAAAACATTGTGCCAAAGGTAAGCAGAGCATTGCTTGATAAGGAATTAAATAAGGATACATTTTTTACGAATACCAACAATGGAGGAAACGAAATCTATATTTTCACCGCCGAAGATCAACCAAATTTGATGCGAGAAGTGGCTCGTTTGCGCGAGATTACATTTCGTGATGCAGGCGGAGGAACCGGTCAGGAATTGGATATGGATTTTTATGACAACTGCGAAAAGCCGTTTAAACAACTGATTGTTTGGAATCCTTCCGATAAAGAAATTATTGGTGGTTACCGTTTTATTTGTGGAAATAAAATTCCCATTGAAAATGGAGATGTAAAAAGCCCTACAACAAGCCTTTTTAAATTTTCGGATAAATTTATTCAGGACTACTTGCCGCATTCCATCGAACTTGGCCGCTCGTTTGTTCAACCCAATTATCAGCCCAATTTCAATCTTAAAAAAGGAATGTTTTCTTTAGATAATTTGTGGGATGGCTTGGGAGCTCTTTTGGTGGAACATCCCGAAGTGAAATATCTTTATGGCAAAATGACCATGTACACCGATTATGATGTGTATGCCCGAGATACTTTGCTTTATTTCTTGCGAAATTTTTTTTCCGATGCTCAAGAGTTGATGCGGCCTCACCAAGCTATCGAATCTAAATTTCCGGACGAGGAGTTCGAAAAGATTTTTGTAGGAACTACTTATGAGGAAAACTATAAAATTTTGGTTCGCACCGTAAGGCAGCAGAAAGAAAATATTCCGCCATTGGTAAATGCATATATGAATTTGTCGTCGAGCATGATGACTTTTGGAACTGCTATAAATGATCATTTTGGTGGTGTCGAAGAAACCGGAATGCTCATCACTATTCAGGATATTTACGAAAAGAAAAAGAACCGGTATTTTTACAGTTATATCCAAAAATTACAACAAAATATACAGCACAACCTAAAGGCTTTCAGGCAGCACCGACATGATCGTAAAAACAGCTAAATTTCTTGTAAGCAATAATTACTATCAAAATTGTCCGGAACCCAATAAGCCGGAATATGCTTTTATTGGACGATCGAACGTTGGGAAATCTTCCTTGATAAATAAAATTACAGGAATTAATGCACTTGCAAAAACATCGGGAAAACCTGGTAAAACCCAATTGATCAACCACTTTCTGGTGGACGAAAAATGGTATCTTGTCGATTTGCCCGGCTATGGCTATGCGAGTATTCCGTTAAAAATTAAAACGAAATGGGAAACAATGATAAGCGGATATTTGCAAACTCGCAAAAATCTACTTACCACCTTTGTTCTGATCGATTTGCGATTGCCCCCTCAAAAAAACGACCTCGATTTTATCGAAAATCTTGCTGAACATCAAATGCCTTTTGTATTGGTGTTTACCAAAGCCGACAAGCTTTCGCCTCGGAAAATGGATGAAAGTTTTAAATCCTATCAGCAGTTTTTGCTAGAAGGCTGGGAAGAATTGCCTTTGTTATTTGTTACTTCCTCCGAAACGGGATTGGGCACGGATCAAATCCTAGCCTATATCGAAAAAACAAATCGCGTTTTTCAGAAATAAACGCTCGTTTTCTGCTTCCTTTGTTCACAATTGTTAGATTCTATTTAGAAGGGGCTGTGCGTATAACTAAAATTTATACATTTGGCTTTGATGTATTCAAATTAAATTCAATAGGTTGCAATTTTCTCAGAAGACGACTTTGCTATATGTGCGTTTGCCAAAACAAATAAATCAAACTAATTTCCATGACTGATCTTATAATCCGTACTGTTGAAAGTAAAAACGACTTGAACTCGTTTATTCGCTTGCCTTTTCAAATTCATAAAAGTCATTCCAACTGGCTACCTCCTTTAATCTCTGATGAAAGAAAAGTTTTTGACGCAAAAAAAAATCATTCTTTTACGCATTGCAAGACTCTTTTATTGGTGGCCGAAAGAAATAAAAAAATTGTTGGCCGTATAATGGGAATCATCAATGCTCAGTACAACACTGTGCATAAGGAGCAAAATGCACGTTTCTTTGCTTTGGAAACCTACAACGATAAAGAGGTGTTTGATGCATTGATAACAGCCGTCGAAAACTGGGCAAGAAATAATGGAATGAATAAGCTTGTTGGTCCCATTGGTTTTTCCGACAAAGATCCACAAGGTTTTTTGCTGAGCGGTTTCGACGATCCGGTTTCTATCATCGTTACGAATCCAAGCTTTCAATTTATGATCGATCACATGGAACGCAATACCTACTCTAAAAGAATAGATTTGGTGCAGTACAGAGCGAATGTTCCGGATGAAGTTTCTCCTGTTTATGAGGCCATGTACAAACGGGTGAGCAAGACGGGATATCAAATTCTTGAATTTACGAAAACCAAGGCCGTTCGACCATTTATACCCGCAGTTTTTGCACTCTTAAATAAAACCTATACGGAGATATATGGTTTTGCTCCTTTGGATGAGCTCGAAATTACTGAATTTTCCGAACGTTTTCTTCCATTTCTAGATGCCCGTTTTATCAAAATTGTTTTGGATTCCAAAAACGAAGTTGTTGCTTTTTTGGTAGCGATGCCCGATATAAGTCAGGGTATGCAAAAAGCCAAAGGAAGACTTTTTCCATTTGGTTTTATTCATATTTTGCGCTCCGCAAAAAAAACCAAACAATTGAATCTACTTCTTGGAAGCGTTGAAGAAAATCTACGAATAAAGGGAATTGTTTCGTTGTTGGCGGTGAAGGTAATTGAATCGGCTCGAAAAGCGAGAATGGAAATTCTTGACAGCCATTTAATCATGGAAGAAAATAGAAAAATGCGCGCCATGTACGAACGATTTGATGCGAAAATATACAAAACCTACCGCATTTTCCAAAAAGGACTTTACGAAGACTGAATCATTTTTTCTACTTTTACCCAAAAATCAAACACATGAAACGAGCACGACAAATAAGCATTGACACACAAAGGGATGTTTATGTGCGAGTTCTGCCAAAGGCATCCCTTTGGGACATCTGACCATTAAAAAACAAATAATAAACACATGAAAAAACAAACCTTAATTATTTTTAGCTTATTGTTCCTTATTTCTGTTTTGCATGCTCAAGACAGAGTATTGGGTAGCCAAATGGCTACACGTTCGGAGGTAATTGCTCAACACGGGATGGCAGCAACAAGCCAGCCGCTGGCAACACAAGTTGCCTTGGATATTTTAAAGGCTGGAGGAAATGCTATTGACGCAGCCATTGCCGCCAATGCAGTTTTAGGACTTGTTGAGCCCACCGGAAATGGAATGGGTGGAGATTTATTCGCAATTATTTGGGATGCAAAAACTCAAAAGCTTTACGGGCTGAATGCCAGTGGACGCTCGCCCTACAACCTTACTTTGGATTATTTTCTCGAACATAATTACAAAAAAATCCCAGCTTTGGGACCTTTGCCAGTATCCGTTCCCGGCGCAGTGGACGGCTGGTTTGAGATGCATAAAAAATTTGGCACCATGAAGATGAAAGACATCTTACAGCCCGCCATCAATTATGCCAGAAACGGATTTCCTGTAACAGAAGTAATTGCTTTTTATATGCAAGGAAATTCACGCTCGCTGGAACGCTTTCCGGGTTTCAAAGAAACATTTTTGCCAAATGGAAAAGCGCCCGAAAAAGGCGAAATATTTAAAAATCCACGTTTGGCCAATACATTCGAAATCATTGCAAAAGAAGGCCGCGATGCATTTTACAAAGGAGAGATTGCCGAAAAAATTGTAAAATATGTGCGGGAACAAGGCGGCTTTTTGAGCATGCGCGATTTTATTGATCACCATTCCGATTGGGTTGACCCAATTTCGACAAATTATCGTGGCTATGATGTTTGGGAAATGCCACCCAATGGACAAGGAACAGCTGCCTTGCAGATGTTGAATATTCTCGAAAATTACGACATTGCCTCCATGGGATTTGGATCGGAAGAATATATGCACCTTTTTATTGAAGCTAAAAAACTTGCTTTTGAAGACCGGGCTAAGTATTATGCCGATCCAGATTTTAACGATTTCCCTGTCGAAAAACTTCTTTCGAAAGAGTATGCGAAAGAACGATTGAAACTGATTACGCCCCGATCGGCCCGTACTTATTCAGCCGGAGAATTGGAAATGGGAAATACCATTTATATGACAGTGGCCGATAAAGATGGCAATATGGTTTCTTTGATTCAAAGCAATTATCGCGGAATGGGTTCTGGAATGACTCCCGGCGATTTGGGTTTTGTTCTTCAAGACAGAGGCGAAATGTTTTCGCTTAAAAAAGGCCACATGAATGTTTACGAGCCTCATAAACGCCCGTTTCATACAATTATTCCTGCATTTATTACCAAAGACGGAAAACCATATATCAGTTTTGGTTTGATGGGTGGTGCCATGCAGCCACAAGGGCATGTTCAGATAGTAGTGAATATAATCGATTTTGGTATGAATTTGCAAGTCGCTGGCGATGCTCCGCGCATTTATCATGAGGGGTCTTCTGAACCAACCGATGAGGTAATGACCGATGGTGGAGTTGTAAATTTGGAATCGGGATTTCGTTTTGAAACCATTAATGCCTTAATGGGTCGTGGCCATACAATTCAGTTCAACAGAGGTGGATATGGTGGTTATCAGGCTATTAAATATGATGCAAAAAACAAAGTATATTTTGGAGCTTCCGAATCGAGAAAAGACGGACAAGCTGCCGGCTATTAAAGTTTAGAAATTTATGAAAAGTCTTTCAAGAAATTGAAAGGCTTTTTTTTGATTTTTTTTTGAAAAGCAATGAATGTTTGCGAAAAGCTCTATTGTCAAATTGTCAGAAAAAAATAGGTGGTATCAAATTTGTAAACTTGGCCATAGTAAATTCAAAAAACGAACATAACAATGCAAAAAGGACAGATTAATGTACAAACGGAAAATATTTTTCCAATCATCAAAAAATTTCTCTATTCCGATCACGAAATATTTCTACGCGAGTTAGTTTCTAATGCAGTGGACGCCACTCAAAAACTAAAAACGCTTTCTGCCTTAGGTAAGTTCAAAGAAGAATTGGGTGATCTCACTATTGAGATAATCTTAGATTCGAAAGCCAAAACGCTTACTATTCGCGATAAAGGACTTGGGATGACAGCCGAAGAAGTGGATAAATACATCAACCAAATTGCTTTTTCAGGCGCTGAAGAATTTGTTAAAAAATTCAAGTCGAAAACCGAAGCCGAAAAAAATGCCATTATTGGCCGTTTTGGCTTGGGATTTTATTCTTCTTTTATGGTTTCTGATAAGGTAGAAATCTATTCGAAAACTTATAAAAAAGGAGCAGGAACCAAAGCGGTGAAATGGGAATGCGACGGAAGCCCTGATTATACATTGGACGAGATAGAAAAAGAAAGCCGCGGAACCGATGTGGTTCTGTATATTTCGGACGAAAGCAAAGAGTTTTTGTCGGAGTACAAAATTCTTGAGCTGCTCAAGAAATACAATCGGTTTATGCCCGTTCCGATTAAATTTGGAACAGAAAAAACACAAGAAAAAGTGGAGGGCGAGAAAGATAAAGACGGAAATGATGTTTATAAAGAGGTCGAAAAAGACCGTATCATCAACAACTCGGATCCAATCTGGAAAAAAGCCCCGGCCGATTTGAAAGATGAAGATTACAAAGACTTCTACCGCGAACTTTATCCAATGAATTTTGATGAGCCTTTGTTTCAAATTCATCTGAATGTAGATTTTCCGTTCAATCTTACCGGAATTTTATATTTCCCTAAATTGAAGCGAAATTTGGAAGTTCAAAAAGATAAAATACAACTCTATAGCAATCAGGTTTTTATTACCGATTCTGTAGAGGGCGTAGTGCCCGAATTTTTAACTTTGCTTCATGGTGTGATTGATTCGCCTGATATTCCACTCAATGTTTCTCGTTCCTATTTGCAAAGCGATAGTAACGTGAAAAAAATCTCCACGCATATCAGCAAAAAAGTAGCCGATAAGTTGGAAGAATTGTTTAAAAACAATCGGGAAGATTTTGAAAAAAAATGGGACGACATCAAGGTATTTATCATTTATGGTATGCTCTCCGATGAGAAATTCTACGACAGAGCCAAGAAATTCAGTCTTTTCAAAAACGTAGATGGTAAATATTTCACTTTCGAAGAATACAACGAACATGTAAAAATTTTCCAGACCGATAAAGACAAGAAAGTGGTTTATCTTTATGCGAACAACAAGGAAGAACAATACAGTTTTATCCAAGCAGCAAAAGACCGCGGCTTTGATATTCTGGATTTGGATGGTGTTTTGGACAACCATTTTGTCAATTCATTGGAACAAAAGTTAAGCGATGTTCAGTTTAAACGTGTTGATGCCGATTCAATCGATAAACTTATTGCTAAAGACGAAGTAATTCCATCAAAACTGGACGACAAGCAAAAAGAAGAATTAAAACCAATTATCGAAAAGAACATTGATAAAATTAAGTTTAATGTTGTATTCGAACCATTAAGCGAAAGCGACCAGCCATTCCTAATCACGCAAACCGAGTTTATGCGGCGCATGAAAGACATGGAAAAATTAGGTGGAGGCGGTATGATGGGATTTGGCGGTTTTCCGGATTCCTACAACCTAATCGTGAATGCAAATCATCCCCTTATCGGCTCTTTGTTGGAAGAAAAAGACGAAGAAAAGCAAACCGAAACAGTGAAACAAATGTACGATTTGGCAATGCTTTCTCAAAATCTCCTGAAGGGAAAAGAGCTTGCCGATTTCATCAAACGTAGTTTCAATCTTATTAAATAATCCGATAGGCTGTTTAATGCGAATGTATTTTTTTACGTTTATTCAAATTAAACAGCCTTTTTTATATCTTTATTCTTATTTTAAATACAAAAACAAACATGAAAAAGTCCTGGATAATTTTAATCGTAGTCGTGGTGTTGATTTTCATTGGCTACTCTTCTGTCAAAAATATTTACAACGGAATGGTTACCGGTTCGGAAGCCGTTGACGCTCAGTGGGCACAAGTCGAAAACATGTATCAGCGTCGCGCCGATCTTATTCCAAATTTAGTTTCTACTGTAAAAGGCTATGCTGCTCACGAAAAAGAAACATTGGAAGCAGTGATCAGTGCACGAGCAAAAGCAACCTCTACAAGCATTGATGCCGGCAATATGAATGCAGCTCAATTGCAGCAATTTCAACAAGCACAAGACGGTTTGAGTTCTGCTCTGTCGCGCTTAATGGTGGTGGTTGAAAAATATCCGGACTTGAAAGCCAATCAGAATTTCTTGGAATTGCAAGCTCAACTGGAAGGTACCGAAAACAGAATTGCAACCGAACGTATGCGATTCAACGAGGAAGCCCGTGCTTACAATATTCAAATCAAGAAATTCCCAAACAATCTGTTTGCCGGAATGTTTAATTTTGATGAAAAGGCCTATTTTCAGGCTGTACAAGGTGCCGAATCAGCTCCAAAAGTGGAGTTTTAATACATAATAAATGGGTAATTTAGCACGTACGTTTTTCAGCAAAGAAGAAAAGCAAAAGATAATGCAAGCCATTGCCGAAGCCGAAAAGGCAACATCGGGCGAAGTGCGTGTGCATATCGAAAATAAATGTGATGAAGAGGCGCTGGAGTGCGCCTCTCATGCCTTTGCAGCACTCAAAATGCACCAAACAAAACAACGAAATGGCGTGCTTTTTTATTTAGCTGTTCAGAGTAAGAAATTTGCGATATTGGGTGATGTGGGTATCAATCAAAAAGTGCCCGAAAATTTTTGGGACGACATAAAAGTAGAAATGCATTCTGCTTTTCTAAAAGGCGATTTTGCCGGAGGGCTTACTCAAGGAATTTTAAGAGCAGGAGAACAACTCAAAGTGCATTTTCCTTATCAAACCGACGATAAAAACGAACTTAGTGATGAAATATCTTTTGGATAATAGAATTTTTTTTAGAAATAAGCTAAAAACAGTATTGGTGCTGTTCGCCTTGAGTTTTATCGCTTTTTCGTATGCGCAGCTACCCGAAAAACCAGAACCAGCAAGTCCTGTAAACGATTTTGCAAACGTTCTGACGGAGGAGCAAAAGAGCCAGTTGACGGCCCAGCTTTCGGAATTTTCAAAACAAACTTCCACTCAAATAGTTTTGTTGACTGTAAACGATTTGCAGGGATACGACAAAGCACAATTTGCTGTAGATGTTGCTCATAAATGGGGCATTGGTCAAGCAGCAAAAGACAACGGGATTTTGATTCTGGTAAAACCGAAAACTGCTACCTCGAGAGGAGAAGCATATATTGCGGTTGGCTACGGTTTGGAAGGCGTTGTTCCAGATGCAACCTCCAAAAAAATTGTGGACTTCGAAATGATACCGGAATTTAAAGCCGGAAATTACTTTGCCGGAATTGAAAGAGCAAGCAAAGTATTGATGGAAATTACCAAAAATGAATATACTGCCGAACAATACAATCAAAAAGCCGGTGGCGGTATTTTGGGATTGATTCCGCTTTTAATTTTTGTCGTGCTTTTTATTATTTTTACGATGAAAGGAAACAACCGTTCATCGAGCATTGGCTCCGGCGGAGCCTCTTCATTGCTTACCGGAATGTTTTTGGGAAGTATGATGGGAGGCAGAAGCAATAGTGGCTGGGGGAATTTTAATTCCGGCGGCGGAAGCTTTGGCGGCGGCGGATTTGGTGGATTTGGCGGCGGCGGATTTGGCGGGGGTGGTGCCGGTGGAAGTTGGTAAAATCGAATTTTTATATTTCGAACGATGCAAAAAATAATAGTCGTTTTTCTGTTTGGATTTTTGTTTGTGGCAACGCCCTCAATAGCCCAAACAGATACTATTCCTGCAGATTTTTGCATTAGTAAAGAAGAGTTTCAACTGTACGAACTTATCAATGAATATCGCAAGTCTTTTGCTTTACCACCAATTTCTTTGTCGAAATCATTGAGCTATGTGGCTATTGCGCATGCCCGCGACTTGGCTTCTTTTTACAATCCCGATTCTGTTTGCAATATGCATTCGTGGTCGAACAAAGGACGATGGACTCCAATTTGTTTTCCGTCGCAACAATCCAGAAAAAATAATGTTCGACTTAAAGCCAAAGAAATAATAGGATATCCGGCTGAAGCATACGAAATTACCTATTGGTCGAATGTGGAAAAAATGCCTCGGCAAATTTTGAGCTTTTGGAGGGAAAAAAAAGTGAGTGTCGATATGCTCCTCAATCGGAACGAATGGAACAGTTCGGCGTGGAAAGCCATTGGCGTTGGGATAGAAGAAGGATATGCAGTGGTGTGGCTTGGGAAAGTTGTTGATTATGAAGTAAGTACTCCTGTGTGTGGCAGCCAAATAAAAGTGCTTAATGATGCAGCGCCTGATTACAAATTGGCTCAAGCCACTCAAGTAAAAAATCCAAACCAATCGATTTATTATATCACCATTGCTAGTTTTAACGATCGAAAAGATGCCATCAATGCTGTAAAAAGTTACAAAGAAATGGGCTATCCAAAAACGGTGTTACTCGAAGTGGAAAATAAAATACGTGTAGCTGTTGATTATTATACAGATAAATCCGAAGCAGATAACGCACTGAAAAAATATGCACAAAAGTTTAAAGGAGCTTGGATATTGACAATTTAATTAGAGTTTTGAGTGCCAGAAACTTCCTAACCTTTATTTTTTTTGGCGGCCAATTGGCAGGCATCAAAAGAATGAAATTGGGGGATAAGAAAACCCATTTCAGCTTTTCTGAAATGAGTTTTTAAATTAAAATGCGTTAATGTGGAGCTGTGCTTATTTCACTACAACAATGTTCACCAGAAGCGTAAAATCATCATAGATAAGTTTGTCGCCCAAGCCTTCGAAAAAAGATTTCGAGCCGTATTTTACATCAAATTTTGATCGGTCAACGACGATTTCGGATTTAAAGGTTAAATTGGCTTTGCTTACTTTGAATTCTATTGGATTTGTGATTCCTTTGATGGTGAGATTGGCTTTAACAGTGGCCGTATTGTTTTTAAATTCAGTACTTTCTGTAATGACCAATTTGGCAGTAGGGAACTTTTCTACACCGAAAAAATCATCCGATTTCAGATGTCCTTCTAACTTTGCTCGGTATTCGGCATCTTGAAAATCTGTATCAACGATGCTCGACATATCAATCAAAAATACACCCGAATTTATTTTGTTGTTTTTCAGAACAAAAGATCCTTCCTGAAGTTGAATTGTTCCGGTGTGTTCGCCACCAATTTTTTTTCCTACCCATTGAATGTTCGATTTTTTAGGATCAACAACATGATTTTGCGAAAAGCCCAAGTTGCTTAGGCTTAGTATTGCTACTAGAAATAATAATTTTATTTGATTCATAAACACTAGATTAAATTAAAAATATGAGAATAACTATGCCTTGCTTTTTAAGCCCCAGCAATGAAATGAGTTTTGTAATTCTTTGCAATGAGCTATTTTTGTGCTAAAATATCTATTTAAGTCAAGGAATACCTAATTTAACAAATTAATAGCATTTGCCTCTTTGAGAATGAAGCAAAGGAACTAAAACGAAATTTTCAACTGTTCACTCATTCGAAAAGTTTTGCGATGAAAGGGAGTAATTCCATGCAAGCGAATGGCTTCTCTATGTTTTGGAGTTGGATAGCCTTTGTTGTTTTTCCAGTCGTAGTCTGGAAATTCAGAATGGATTTTTTCCATATACTCATCCCGATGCGTTTTAGCTAAAACCGAAGCAGCAGCAATGGCCATATATTTCTCATCGCCTTTCACAATTGTATGGTATTCGACCGATTTATATTTTTTAAATCTATTGCCGTCAATCAAGAGTCGTTGAGCCTCTGTTTTTAATTTTTCTACTGCTTTATGCATGCTGTAGATGCTGGCGTTTAGGATGTTTATTTCGTCAATTTCTTCGGCTGTCATGCTTGCTACAGCCCATGCAAGGGCTTCTTTTTCGATAAGGCTACGCAACGCGTCCCGATTGATTCTGCTCAGTTTTTTGGAATCGTTCAGCAGTTCGTTTTTAAAATCGGGCGGCAAAACAACGGCAGCCGCAAATACAGGTCCGGCCAAACATCCACGCCCGGCTTCATCGCATCCGGCTTCTAGCTTATCATCCTCAATAAATCGAAGTTTAAGCATAGAACAAGGATTTGTAATTTTGGAAGAGAATGAGGAAAAAGATAAGACTGATAAAAAGATCGACCCAAAATTGCCGTTTCAACGCATTGAAATAATAACCCAAAATGGCGGCAAATGGAATAAATACGATTTCGCGTGCGGAAACATCGGCGCTTAAAATGGAGATTAAAATGCTAATTCCCAAGAGCCAAAAGATAAAACTGGTTTTTTTACGAATGTGAATGACTTGTTTGCCAACTCGTGATAAAATATAACTAGCTGAAAAGAAAGTCAAAATGGCCGAAAGTGCCAGTTCGATTATTTCGTTTGTTTTTGGCATTGTAGGCATGGAAAATAGGGATTCGGCCTGACGAACTATCTGATCGATAAAGAGCAGATGTTTGTTTACGCTTACATAGGCTGTATATAGGACAAAATATGGAATTATTAACCCAATTAGGCTGATTGGGATGCTTCTCCAACTAAAAATTTGAAATAAAATG
>DYSK01000002.1 GCA_020718315.1 Draconibacterium orientale | reverse complement strand
GAAAAGGCAGAGATTTTATTAAATCCCTCGATTTATAAATTACTGAGCATCTGATTCGCCTAGGCGGAAGTCCTAGAAGAGGAGCAAAAAAATCCCTAATACATTTTAGGAATTATTTGTTTCGACCTTTTTCGCTTCATTTTTTTTAAGTCAATTGAGAAACCGCAATGGATAGCCTATCGGAGCTCTAAAACTTTTCGTTTTTACACTTTTCGTAGTCTCCTTTTCTAAGAAATTTGAATCGATCACAAATATTGAATGTTTTTCGATCATCAATAATTAAAATTTGTACATTTGGAATTGTTATGATGTGGTTTTAGGTATAAATTTCTAAAAATGAACACGCTAACCTCTAGTTGGGTTTTTGATTACAACATAGTGGCTTTTCAGATAAACAATCTGTTTCTTTCACGCATAATTTTTCCTTTATTCATTAGTAAAACACTTTAATCTCATTCGTATGAAAAACTTTGTGCTGATAATTCTAATTTGGGCCGGATCAATCAATCTGCTTTCTGGCCAGGAAGTTAGCTCCTTGTCCACGCCTACCGACAACTCGAGCGTAAAAAACGAAAAATACCTTATTGGATTCAATCTTGTATTGCAAACCGGTATTCAACCATCAACAGCTTTGACCGATGCCAGTTTCGGAGAACCCTTGGGCTCCAGCTTCGGTTTTGGAGTCATAATTCAAAGAAAGATGATGCAAAATTTTAACCTCTTTTTTGATATTAATATGTACAACTACAATATGTTTCTTGCAAGTAAAGGATCCGATGTTCAAACGAGCTGGACGCTTGCCGAAGGGGCTACACATTGGGACGAGCCGGGAGCTCCACAGATTTTATATGTACATAACTTGCCCACCGATGTTCATTTTGATATGCAAACTACCGGTTTCCGACTTGGCGGAAAATATATTTTTGGTGCAAAAAAAATTCAGCCATGGGTGGGCGCTGCTTATGGTCTGTATAAATGGCAAGTCAATTATTTTAACGAAAACAAAGAGCAAACCTACGGCACCGATAGTGGTTTTGTTACAGGCTTAACTGCCCTTGTAGGAGTGGATTACAAATTGGAGGATATTGCAGTTATTACGGCCTTTATTGATGTATTATCTCCAATTGCTCAATACTCAATTGAAGGATTGTTTTACGACCAATGGAATATAACCAACTGGGACAGTCCTATTTTTGGGCAATATCGGTTTGGGATAACTCTTTCTCTCGCACCTTAGAATAGAAGTATTCCGTTTTTTTTACAGGGAGTTCTGATATTAGAAAAACGATTTTCCGAAAACGTTTTATTATGGATTTGTTGAGAGTGATTTTGTGCCTTTCTGGCAAAATATTATCAACTGAACAATCGCGTCTCAAAAGAAAATCGGGATGCAAAATATTGGAAATGCGAACCAACAAAAAAAGCTCTATTCAAACAGGCTAGAAGAAATTTTCCATTAGCCGGTAAAGCTCTTCTTTTATGATTGGCTTTTTGATGTATTCGTCGCAACCGGCTGCCATGGCCTTTTCTCTATCTCCACTTAAAGCATAGGCCGTTTGGGCAATGATAGGAACCTCGGCACGGATTTTTTTCAGCTCTTCTGTAATCTCATATCCGCTCATTCCGGGAATTTTTAAATCCATCAATACCAAATCGATTTTCGGATTTGCTTTAAACAATTCTATCGCGTCCTTGCCGTTGTAAGCACTGAGCGATTGCATATTCACTCTTCTCAAAAGAAAAATAAGTAATTCATTGTTGATTACATCGTCTTCCACAATCAAAACTAATTTATTTGTCAATTTGGATTCGCTCATGATTCAAAATGTGTTTTTAATGCGCCGTAAAGGTAAATAAAAAGAAAAGCGTGCGCCTTCATTTTCGGTGGATTCTAATTTTATGTCGCCGCCCAGTAAGTGAATTAGGTTCTTACAGATAAACAAACCTACGCCTATCCCTTGGTATTGCCGAGTATGGGTATCATCGCCCATGCGAAAACTATCAAAAATAAAGTCTTGTTTGTCTTTCGAAATTCCAATTCCTGTGTCTTTTACATAGAAATAGAAGTTGCCGTTTTCGTCCACTCTTTCAAGACCAAACTGAATACTTCCTTGAGAGGTGAATTTTAGCGCATTGTTAAGCAGATGCAGAAAAATATTTTTAAAACTTTGGCCATCGATGAATATTTCCTGTGCTATCGTTGCTTGATTATTCATGCTTATTTCTACGTTTTCTTTGTTTAATACTCTTCTTCTGATATAAATTGTTTGGTTAATCTGATCCATCAAGTTTTGAAGAGAATGCGAACGGTAGGTTTGCTCGTGTGCGCCGGCATCAATGAGCGACACTTCAAAAATATTGTCAACAATTTCTAGAAGATTTGCCCCGCTTTTGTTGATCATTTCACCAAACTCAAGAAATTGATCTGTGCTTAAATCTTTATCCATCAAGCTTGAAAAACCAATTATTGCATTAAGTGGTGTTCTTAGTTCGTGACTCATACTTGATAAAAAAGCCGATTTTATGCGGTCGCTTTCTTGCGATTTTTCGAAAGAAGCATTGAGGTCTGTTTCGGCTTTCTTTCGTTCAATGGACAAGGCAATCTGGTTGGCAACGATTTCTATTGTTTCTTTGTCGTTTTCGGTGAAAGCATTTTCGTCGATATAACTTTGCACCACAAAGGCTCCAATGGATTCGCCTCTTACTTTCAGTGGAACTCCCAGCCATATTTTTGAGCTGGCGCCAACGGCTTTTATTACTCCTTTTGCATGCAGTTTTTGTCTTTCTTCTTCGTTTAATAAATACGATTTCCCTTCTTTGATCACAAGCCGTGTTAGCGTGTTTCCGGCCGGAACTTTTTTAAACTGATCAATGGTATCTATAAAAAAAGGCAATTCAATTTCATCTTTTTCAGCATTGTAAAGAGCCAAGTAAAAATTTGAAGTATCAATGATTGTTCCCAATTCTTTTTGAACGACTTCAATAGTTTCGGCAATATCTGTGGCTTTATTTGCAGCATTCGAGATGTTTAAAAGGATTTTAAGTATGGTTTGCGAGCGTTTTGTCTCCGTGATATCCACAAAAGAAACCAAAACACGCTCAAAATTTTCGCGATACAACGGAGGAATAGAGACGCTAAGAATCAAACACATGCTTTCTCCTTTTTGATTAGGAATTGTTATTTCGCTTGTAAAAGAATTTTGTCCTTGAGCCAAAGCAATAATTTCATTTCTAAAAACGGCTAAAGAATCTTTTGTGAAAAAGCTACCCGTTTTGTTCAATAAATTTTCCTTGTTTTCTTTGCCGTGCAAATCAAGCATTCGTTCATTAATCTCGAGTACTTTTATTTTATCGGCGAGCTTGGCTACCTCATTCGTGTTTTGATCAAAATAGGCTTCCCAATCAGTTAATCCAGCAGCTTTTAATTTATCTAAATAAATTTTTATTTCGCTAAAATCTTCAATCATAATCGGAATAGCAGCATGTTTAAACAAACTCCATGCTTCGGCTTCGCTTTTTCGTAAAAGATTTTCGGCTTCTCTTCTTTCGGTAATTTCTTTGTTGATTCCAACATAACAAACCAGCTCATTCGCTTTGTTTCGAATGCTAAAAAAAGAAACTTCGATAGGTTTAATCCCAAATTTAGTTTCGCTATCTCGCTCGAAAAATGCAAAGCCACTTTCTTTTACTTTTTGAAACATCAAGGCAAATGTTTCTTCCCCAAAATGAATAGCGGGCGTTTTTCTTATTAATTCTTCGTCTGCAAATCCAAATATTTTTTTGTAAGCATCATTTTGCTCAATGTAAAATCCTTGTGTACTTAGAATGGCTATACCTTCGGTTGAATTTTTCAGAATTTCTTTGTACAAGCGCATTCCGCCTTCGGCTATATATTGTTCCGATAGTACTGCCGCTACCAAAAGAATGGTGAGATAGAGGATTAATAAAAACAACCGAACATAAAACAAGGCTTCCCCTGCATTGTCCCACACCCAATACATATCCATTCCGGTAACCATCCAAATAGAAACGAGGCTTAAAATGGCCGCCATACTAAAGCTCATAAATCGGCCTAAACGGAAAGTGATATAAATAAAGAAAGGCAAAAATAAATAGGCAATATGGTATCCTGTCAGGAAAATAAACGAACCCACTGCCATGAGGAAAAACGCAGAGAGTAAAAGTAATGCCAATCGTTTGGTTTGTGGAATTGAAAATTCGCTCTTTCTCCAACTTAAAACCAACGGAACTATCAATAGCATACCAGCCAAATCGCCAAGCCACCAAGTTAGCAACAAATCGTAAAAAAGTCTCCAATCATTGTTTACACATGAAATTGCAAAAACACCCACTGTAGCCGAAAAAAGACTCACAGTCAAACTCACCGGAATAATAAACAGAACGGTCGATTTAATACTGGAAAACAAGGCTTTTGAACCTATCAGTTTTCGACTTATAAACACAGCCAAAACTGATTCCAAGGCGTTGTTCAACGCGTTTATGGCCGCCAAACCATGAAATGGCCATTTGCCTACATCATCTACAACTAAATGTGCGTCCGACAAATAAACCAAGAAAGAACCAATAAAAATAGCCGGCCAAATGCGGTATCCAAATATATAAACCGCTAAAAACCCAACTCCCGACGCAAACCATATAGCCGTTGTCCCCGTTGTGTCGATCGAAAAAACCAAACCGAATAATACACTCAGATAATACACCAATACAGTCAGTACAAAATATTTTAAATAAGAATACGACCAAACCGAACGAGGCTGAAATATTTTTTTTGCAGCAGCGCTTTCAAAACAATTTTCTGCATTAAGATGCGGAGAATCCGATTTTAGATAATGCTCAATGCCGTGGTCTTTTTTTTCTTTTTTGCTTACACTCATTTGATTGTACAAATAGCGCAAAAACAAGGCGAATAAGCCCAAAACAATGGCCAATCCAAAAAGCAAAAAGAAATGTTGCCAATCGCCTTCGATGATCTCTTTAAATGTTTCTTTTTCATTGTTGTAGGGCGGCGCATGAATCAATTTTAAATACTTAGCAACAACACTGTAATCGGCGGCTATTCCCCATCCATATCCTGGATTTTCCAAATTGGCTTTTTCGAAAGCGAAAAGCTTTCTGGCTATTTCAACTGCCAAAAAATCTGAAACATGAGCCAGTTTTACCAACGGCCATTCGGGAACCAATTCTGTACTTATCAGAAATGGAAACTCCAAATGCTTTTGTTGATGTATTACTTTTATTTCTTTTATATTTATCTGTCCTCTGGAAGCCATATCTTCCACTATTCCTGTTCGCACGAACCCTACATCGGCTCTGCCACTCAATACTTCATAAACAACAGCATCGTGCTGATTGGTATAAATAAAAGTTTTTGGATCTTTAAGCAAATCCAACTTATTCTGACGCATCAAAACTCGGGGCATAACGCCGGCACCCAATGATTGATTATCAACCAGAGCAATTGATTTTCCTTTGATATCAACAAGATTGTTGATTTGCTCATTTCCTGAAAGTGTAAAGAAGAGCCCCCCATACTCGTTGTATGGTTTTTCTTGAAAATAAGTTTGAACCGTGGCGAGGGCACTGGCTTGGTATTTTTCTTGAAGAAGGATAAAAATTGCAGGGTTACAAATTACTAAATCGATTTTTTTTTGCTGAACAAGCAGTTCTATCTGCTCAAAAAAAAGCGGAGTCAATACAAAATGATAATTCCCAAACGCTTGATTCAAGTAATCCACAGTAGGCGACCATTTGGCTAAACTTTCCGCTTCGCTCCTATGAGCCAAAGCGCCAATCCGAATCGTGTCGTTTGCAATTGAAGACGTATTGGAAATAAAAAATACCAGAAAGATTATAAATAGAGTTCTTCTGCTGAATCGCGTTAAATCCATGGTCAATGATTTGGTTAGCAACCATTTTATATTTTACTAAATTAAAGAAAAATGCAATCCGTAGTGATAGAAGTTCAAAATTTATGCGGCTTCAATCCGTTTTTGTCGAAACAAGCAGCTAATTAGGTATTTCTAATCCTGAAAAATTAAACGTATTTTTGCGCAAAATCTTAAATGCATGCAACTTCATACAGCGCAAGATGTTGAGATAATGGCTCCCGTTGGTTCTTACGAATCGTTGATGGCGGCTATTCAAGGCGGAGCAAACTCCGTTTATTTTGGAATTGGCAAATTAAATATGCGCTCCAAATCTTCGAAGAATTTTACCCTCGACGATTTAAAAGAGATTGCAACAATTTGTAAACAACACAACATTCGCTCTTATATCACGCTCAATACAGTGATTTTCGATCAGGAATTGGATGAAATGAAAGCCATAGTGGATGCAGCTAAAGCAAATGGAATTAGCGCCATAATTGCTGCCGATCAGTCGGTGATTCATTATGCTTTTTCGCAGAAAATGGAAATCCACATGTCCACACAAAGCAATATTACCAATATTGAAGCGGTGAAATTTTATTCCTTATTTGCCGATGTGATGGTTACAGCACGCGAACTTAATTTAAACCAAGTGAGAGCCATTACCGAAGCAATCGAACAAGAACAAATAAAAGGCCCGTCAGGCAACTTGGTTCAAATTGAAATATTTGCTCACGGCGCTTTGTGTATGGCTGTTTCTGGAAAATGTTACCTTAGCTTGGATTTGATGAATTCATCGGCAAATCGTGGCGCTTGTCTTCAGCCTTGCCGAAGAGGTTACGATGTGAAAGACCGCGATAGTGGATTGGAAATGCATGTTGACAACGAATACATCATGTCGCCAAAAGATTTGAAAACACTCGATTTTTTAGACAAAATACTTCTTGCCGGCGTTCGTGTTTTGAAAATTGAAGGGCGTGGCCGATCTCCCGAATATGTAAAAAAAGTAACACGCGTTTATCGCCAAGCGGCAACAGCTTATTTCGAAGGCCATTTTACGCAAGAAAATATCGAAAAATGGAATACGGAACTGGAATCGGTTTACAATCGCGGGTTTTGGGACGGCTATTATCTGGGACGAAAAATGGGCGAATGGGCCGACAGATATGGTTCGCAAGCAACACGAAAAAAAGTATATCTCGGAAAGATTACCAATTATTTTGCAAAACTCAATGTAGCTGAACTGCAAATTGATACCAATGAACTTCGTATTGGCGACGAAATAAATATTGTAGGACCAACAACGGGAGTGTATGAAGATACAATTGCCGAACTACGCCTCGATTTAATAGCCGTCGAAAAAGCCGGAAAAGGAAATGCTATTTCGTTCAAAACCAAAGAACTCGTTCGCAGAGGTGATTTGGTGTACAAAATGATTGATGTGGTGGAGCCGTTCTAAAAGCAAAGATTGGTTTGGTTATCAAAATCCGTTCAATTGCATATAAACGGTTGGAATAAGCAAAAGCGCGCCCACCAAACTGAGAATTAGAATAAAAGGCCAGATCCATTTTACCCATTTATCGTACGGAATTTTTGCTACGCCCAAAACGCCAATCAATACACCCGAAGTTGGGGTAATCATATTTGTAAACCCGTCGCCAAATTGAAAAGCCATAACAGTTGCTTGTCGCGAAACACCAATTAAATCCGAAAACTGAGACATGATTGGCATCGTTAATGCTGCTTTTGCCGAACCTGAGGGGATAATGATGTTAATTCCGGTTTGAAAAACATACATCAATTCAACTGAAGCTAATTTTCCAACATCCTTCATTGATCTTGAAACGTAATACAAGAGCGTATCAATAATAGATCCATTGTTCAAAATGATAATGATTCCGCCTGCTAAGCCAACCACAAGAGCGGCAGATGTAATGTCTTTTACTCCGGCAATAAATAAAGCAGTGATTTTATTTGGAGAATAATTCATGGCAATACCCGATGCAATTCCCATAGCAAAAAACAAGCTGGCTATTTCCATCACATACCAAGCGTATCCCATTACGCCGACAATGAGAATAAAAATTGTTAATCCCAAAAGAGTTAAGATATAGAAATGGATTGATTTTCGAAGACTAAGGAAGCCAAAAAAAGCAAAGAAAAGTGTGACAATTGGCAAGATGGGCAATCGATAAACGGCATTTCCAATTTGCAATTCGCTCATCAAATTAACAGAAGTAAAATAAATCAAAATGGCCAAAAGAAGAAAAAAACTTATCCAAGCCGATTTTCCGGCAGCAATCAATTGAAAAGATTCCTTTGATGTTTCTGCTTTTCGCCAATACGCATCTTCTTCGTAAACAGGCGAAAGCTTTGGATTGGCTTTAATTTTGCTCGCATAGCGAAGAATCCAAGCTATCCCAACAAAATTAATTACCACCCAACTGAAAAAACGAAACTCAATGCCCGAAAACAAAGGCAATCCCGACAATCCTTGCGCAATGCCAATGGTAAACGGATTGAGCAAGGCGCCAGCAAAACCAAGAGCTGCTCCAACAAAACAGAGCGAAACGCCCACAATGCTGTCGTAGCCCATACTAATGGCCAATGGCACAAAAATGATTACGAAAGCGATGGTTTCTTCGCTCATTCCAAATACGGCGCCAAAAACAGAAAACAAAAGCATAATCAGCGTGATGATAATGTTGTTGATACCCAGTTTTTGAAACAGCCAAATATGTTCAATGCTCTTCGCAAATCGCAAGAATGCAAATATCCCAACATCTATTGCTTTACTTTCGTTCATTATCCAGAACGCGCCGCCAATAAGCAAAATAAAAACGATGATATCCGCTTTGTCCACAAAGCCATCAAAAAGAGCCGAAAACACTTGCCAGGTCTGGGGATTTGCATCCACATAATGAAAAGAATTTCCGTTGATTACTTCTTTTATATTCCCGTTTTCGAGTTGTATTTGCTGTCTGTCGAATGCGCCACCCGGAATAATCCAAGTCAGAAAAGCAGCAAACAAAATGATGTAAAATACAATGACATAGGTGTGTGGAATCGTATTTTTCTTTTTCATCGGTATGGGCTTTTCGGAAGTGTTGTTCATCTTTTATTTAGAAATTTTAAATTCGGTTTGCACCTAAACGCCTTGCGTCTTGGCTTTTGGTCGCTCTACCAACAACATCAAAAAAAAGAAAAACCCAAACAAAACAACATTCAAATAAATAGACGTATTGAACAGGACGCTGAGAGCATAAACAAGTAGGGCAACAAGCGGATAAAATACTATTTTCATTACTTCGTATGGAATTGGGAAATATCTTCGGCCATAAAAATAAGAAAGTACCATTGGTATAAAATAGGCGAAAAACACAGCCCAAGCCGCCCCGTAAATTCCCCAAACAGGAATAAGAACTATGTTTGCTGCAATGGCAATAACTGCTCCAATTAGCGAAAACCAAGCACCATAAATCGTTTTATCTGTAAGCTTATACCAAAATGAAAGGTTGTAAAAAATTCCCAGTGAAAGATTTGCCATCAGTAAAATAGGAACAACACCCAATCCGGAGCGATAAGACGAACCAATAAAATATTGAATGAAATCGATAAAAAGCATTGTCCCAAGAAATATAAATGTTCCGGCAATCACAAACCATTTCATTACCAAAGCGTAGGTTTTTTGCGCGTCTTTGTTGTTGGCTTCTCCAAAGAAAAATGGATCGGCAGCATAGCGAAAAGTTTGGATAAAAAGAACCATAATTACAGCAATTTTAGCATTTGCCCCATAAATTCCCAGCTCGGTCATGGCCATTTCAGGATTGGCGGACAAATGCGGAAAAAGAATTTTATCCAGAGAAACAGGGATAATTCCGGCAATGCTCACCACCAAAATAGGCCAAGTATAGCGCATCATCCGTTTCCACAACTCCAAATCGAAACCGGCTTTTAAAAAGCGATAACTTGAAAGCATAAACAAGAGCGTGATGCCGCTTGCTATCAAATTTGATAGAAAGATATAGCCAATCAGCTCATCGGAATTGAAAAAAGAGCTAACAAAACGGTGCATCATTCCGCCGTCGGCTTGTTTGATTACCTGAGTACAGTACAACACAAAAAAGAGATTTAAAGCGATATTTATTCCGATATTCAAAAGCTTTAAAGAAGCAAATCGTACTGCTCTTCCTTCTCTTCGCAATCCGGCAAAAGGAATGGTGGTAAGCAAATCGAAAAATAAAATAAATACAAACCAAACCAAATAGTTCGTATGTTGTGTATAATCCAAACCAGTGGCAATACGATCTTTGAAGACAATGAAGAGGAATAAAAAGAAAATGCTACTTACCAAAAGTGAAATCAGACTTGTGCTGTACACTTTGTCTTTTCCCTTTTCTGTTTCGGCAAAGCGAAAAAATGTCGTTTCCATTCCATAGGTCAGAAAAGCAAATAAAACGGCTATGTAGGCATACAATTCAGTTACTGTTCCATATTCGGCCGCCGGCAATGTGTAGGTATAAAGCGGAACCAATAGATAGTTGAGCAATCGACCTACAATGCTACTCAGTCCGTAAATAGCCGTTTGGCCTAATAGTCTTTTTAAAGGGTTCAATGTTTTGTCTATTTACGGCAAATATAGAAAAATGTAAACAAATGAAAGAAGTTCCCGTTAAAGAGCAATTGATTACGCCTATCCAAATTAAATCTACGCTCCGCGAAGCAAATAAAAACAGCTTGTCAGATTGAAATATTTCAGTATTTTTGCGGCAGAATTCAGATATTCCTCCCCGTTGTGGCGTATTTGATTTATAAAGAAGAGTGGAGAGACTAGGCTCTGTGAAACTCTGGCAACCTGCTTTCGGGAAAGGTGCCAATACCCAGATTCAGCAAAAAGAGCTGAATGCTTATAAATAAATATCGCTTATGAAAACAATTTACGAAAAAACACACCATTCATCCTCTCCTATGCGCATGCGTTAGCGTAAAGCTTGTATTATCTTTGTAATCAGGTTTTACGCGAATTAAATCAGCGGCTTCACTACATTGCAACCTCTTCAATGCAAGATTATTCTATTTCGTTTTGATGAAAAAATAGCACGCAAAAAAATATTCGGGAGAAAAGGCCAAAATAGATCAAAAAATGAGCAACATAAAAGAAGAAATTAAAAAAAGAGTCCTTATCCTCGACGGAGCAATGGGCACGATGATTCAGAATTACAATCTCACCGAAGAAGATTTTCGGGGGAAACGATTTCGGGATTGGCCGGTAAATCTAAAAGGAAACAACGATTTGCTTTCGCTCACCCAAGCATCAATCATTCAAAATATTCACGAAGAATATTTAGATGCCGGGGCCGATATTATCGAAACCAACACTTTCAATGCCAATCGCATTTCTCTGGCCGATTATCAAATGGAATCTTTGACTGATGAGATCAATCTTGCAGCGGCTCAAATTGCGCGAGCAGCAGCAGATAAATATACGTCTCTAACACCCGACAAACCACGCTTTGTAGCCGGAATATTAGGTCCAACAAACAAAACAAGCTCTCTTTCGCCCGATGTGAACGATCCGGGTTTTCGCGCTGTAAATTTCGACGATTTAAAAACTATTTATTTCCAGCAAGCCAAAGCGCTCTTTGATGGAAAAGTAGATGTATTTATGGTAGAAACCATCTTTGACACACTCAATGCGAAAGCGGCTATTTTTGCCTTGGAAGAACTGTTTGAGCAAGAAAAAGAAAAACGGCCGGTGATGGTTTCCGGAACAATTACCGATGCCAGCGGACGCACTCTTTCCGGGCAAACGTTGGAAGCTTTTCTGAATTCGGTTTCCCATATTGAACTTCTAAGCATCGGATTAAATTGCGCTTTAGGAGCCGAACAACTTCGTCCTTATCTGAAAGAACTTTCCGAAAAAGCTCCTTTTTATGTGAGCGTTCACCCAAATGCCGGCTTGCCCAATCAGTTTGGCGAGTACGACGAAAGTCCGGAGAAAATGGGACATCATATTCACAATTTTATCGATCATCAATTTACAAATATCGTTGGTGGTTGCTGTGGTACAACTCCTGCTCACATCCGTGAAATGGCTAAATTTGCCAAAAACGCTCCCATTCGAAAAATCCCAATCCGCGACAACGAAACACGATTAAGCGGTCTTGAACCATTGAAAATTAGCAAAACGGTGAACTTTGTAAACATCGGCGAACGAACAAATGTGAGTGGTTCAAAAATGTTTGCGCGCTTGATTCGAGAGAAAAAATACGAAGAAGCGCTAACTATTGCTAGGCATCAAGTGGAAGGCGGCGCCCAAATTATAGATGTATGTATGGACGATGCCATGCTGGATGCCGAAACAGAGATGACCACTTTTTTGAACCAACTGGCATCAGAACCCGACATTGCTCGAATCCCTATCATGATCGACAGCTCAAAATGGAGCGTAATTGAAGCCGGACTAAAATGCGTTCAAGGAAAAGCAATCGTAAACTCGATCAGTTTAAAAGAAGGCGAAAAAGTTTTTCTGGAACAGGCAAAAAAAATAAAACGCTATGGCGCAGCCGTGGTAGTGATGGCTTTCGACGAAAGCGGTCAAGCCGCCGATTTCAACACCAAAATTGCGGTTTGCAACCGAGCTTATCATTTGTTGGTCGATCAAATTGGCTTTGCCGCAGAAGATATTATTTTCGATCCAAATATTCTTACAATCGGTACAGGAATCAAAGAACATGCGAATTATGCTGTTGATTTTATAAACAGCGCTAAATGGATTAAGGAAAATATTCCCTATGTCAAGGTAAGCGGTGGGGTGAGCAATTTAAGTTTTGCCTTTCGTGGAAACGATTCCATTCGAGAAGCCATTCATTCGGTTTTTCTCTACCATGCAATCAAAGCGGGCTTGGATATGGCCATTGTAAACCCTGCTATGTTGCAAATTTACGACGAAATCCCCAAAGAACTTTTGGTTTTGATCGAAGATTTGGTTTTAAACCGACGAAAAGATGCCACCGAACGCATTTTGGTTTATATCGAAAACAACCAAAATATTGGCACGGCAAAAGTAGAAGAACAAATTTTGGAATGGAGAAAGCAAACAGTTGAAGATCGCTTAGCGCATGCGCTGGTAAAGGGAATAACTGATTTTATAGAAGAAGATTTAAAAGAAGCGCAAAAAAAAGTCCCTTTTTCTCTTAACATCATTGAAGGCCCCTTGATGGATGGAATGAATCGAGTAGGAGATTTGTTTGGTTCCGGGAAAATGTTTTTGCCACAAGTAGTTAAAAGTGCTCGTGTTATGAAAAAAGCGGTTGCCTATCTTCTTCCTTTCATCGAAACAGAAAATGCAGGCGAAAAAGTAAGTGCCGGAAAAGTTCTCTTGGCAACTGTTAAAGGCGATGTACACGATATTGGGAAAAATATTGTAGGCGTCATTTTGGGCTGCAACAATTTTGAAGTGATTGATTTAGGGGTAATGGTTTCGGCCGAAAAAATTATACAAACAGCCATTGATGAAAATGTGGATATTGTAGGATTAAGCGGATTGATTACTCCTTCGCTCGAAGAAATGACAAATGTGGCCGCCGAAATGCAAAGCCGCAGACTCGTTATCCCAATTCTGATTGGCGGTGCAACAACTTCAGAAATTCATACCGCCGTTAAAATTGCCCCAGCTTATGAGGCGCTTATTGTTCACGTTAAAGATGCGTCGCGGAGTGTTCAAATAGCAAGCCGACTCATCGACAAGAAAGAAAAACTAAAACTTACGGATGAGATTCGCCTGAAATATGAAAATCTGCGCGAAAAACACAATCTGAACAAATCGGCAAAGAACTTTATTTCGCTCGCAACAGCACGAAAAAATGCTTTCCTTTCGACCAAAGAAAATGCGCAAATTGTTCGGCCAACACAAATAGGTGTTCAGGTAAAAACGTACTCAGTGGAAGAAATCCGCCCATGGATTGATTGGACTTTCTTTTTTCACGCTTGGAAAATTAGTGGCAAATATCCGGCCATTTTCAACGACCCAATAAAAGGAATGGAAGCCCGGAAACTTTGGGACGAAGGGCAATTGATTTTAGACGAGATGGGAAAAGACAAGCGGATTCAACCCAAAGTGATCTTTGGACTATTTCCGGCATCCAAAAATCAAGAAACCATTCGGCTTTTCGAAGATGAAAAGCAGACAAAAATACGTGCTGAGTTTCAGTTTTTGCGCAACCAAGAGAAAAAAGAACAAACTGCTTTCAATCTTTCTTTGGCCGATTTTATTTTGCCACAGAGCGAACAAGAAACGGACTTTTTAGGTGCTTTTGTAGTGAGCTCGGGTGAGGGCGCCGACTTTCTGAGCAAAGAATATGCGCAAAAAAACGACGATTACAACGCTATTATGGTGAAAATTCTGGCCGATCGCTTGGCCGAAGCCTTGGCCGAACTGCTGCATTTTGAAGTCCGCACAAAATTCTGGGCTTATGCCCCCGACGAGAAACAAGACATTCCATTGATCTTAAGAGAGAAATACCGCGGAATTCGTCCGGCTCCAGGATATCCGGCTTGTCCGGAACATTCCGAAAAAGAAGTTCTTTTCGATATATTGCAAGTCGAAAAAAATATCGACGTTAAACTTACCGAAAACTTCGCCATGTATCCGGCATCAAGTGTTTCGGGATTTTATTTTGCTCATCCCGAAAGTCAATATTTCAATGTTGGCAAAATTGCCGACGATCAATTGGCAGATTATGCCAAAAGAAAAAACATTTCGCTCGAAAGTGCAAAAACTTTACTTACTTATAATCGCTAAAAAAAATAAAACAAGATGAAGGTAACCGAACACATAAAGAAAGCCTCTAATACACTCTTTTCTTTTGAGCTTCTTCCTCCCCTGAAAGGCGAACAGTTTAGCCATATTCAAGATAAAATTAATCCGTTGTTGGAGTTCAATCCCGCTTATATAAACATTACCTACCATCAGGAAGAAATTGAATACGAAACGCTTCCCGGGGGGCTCTTAAAAAAACATACGGTGCGCAAACGGCCAGGTACGGTAGGGATTTCTTCGGCCATTCAATATAAAACCGGAATTGATGTGGTGCCACATTTGATTTGTGGTGGTTTTACACGCGAAATCACCGAAAACGCATTAATCGATTTGTATTTTTTGGGTATCGATAATCTTCTGTTGCTGCGTGGCGATTCTCCTGCAACACAAAAATATTTCGTCCCCGAACCGGATGGGAACGCTTTTGCTGTAGATTTGGTAAAACAAGTGAGCAATTTGAACAGAGGAATTTATCTTGAAGAAGGTTTAGAAAATGCACATCCTACCAATTTTTGTATTGGCGTTGCCGGCTATCCCGAAAAACATCCCGAAGCCGCCAATCCACAAAGCGACCTAATCAACTTAAAAGCAAAAGTAGATGCCGGAGCAGATTATATTGTAACGCAAATGTTTTTCGACAACCAAAAATATTTCGATTTTGTAAAAAGCTGTCGCGCAATCGGAATCGACATTCCAATCATTCCGGGACTTAAACCATTGTCGGCAAAAAATCAATTGGTTGCTTTGCCCCAAACTTTTCATGTAGATATTCCACAAGGCTTGGCCAAAGAAGTGCAGAAGTGCAAATCAAAACAATCTATTTACGAATTGGGAATAGCCTGGAGTATAGCACAAAGCAAAGAACTGATAGCCGCCGGCGTGCCTGTTTTGCATTATTATACCATGGGGAAATCGGACAATATCCGACAAATTGCAAAAGCTATTTTTTAAACCTTAAAAATAATTTAAACCAAAGCCGGGCAAATACAATCAATCTGGCTATTTCAGGCAGCTAACCCGTCCTTAAAATTTACGTGCTTGACACTCCGTTTTTGGTTTTATTTTCCGCTTATCTCCGCCACTACGACCGTCTTTTTGCTGCTGTCTTGGCTTATTTGTTTTTATTTTTGTGTGGGGTTAAATTCTTTCATAACAATACAGTTTACCCAGTCCACATCTCGGGAAATATTCAAAAAAAAACTCCGAAGAATACTACGGAGTTTTTTTAGTTCAGATAGTTTTTGTTACTCACATTTGGAGAAACCACAGTGTTTACAAGTTAAACAGCCTTCTTTATAAATTAGAGCATCGTCGACTCCACACTCCGGACATTCATTCTTTTCGGCTTTTGTACCGTCGGGAATGTATTTTTTCAAACTGCGCACAACGCCATTTTTCCAGGTGTTGATGCTTTCGTTATCAAAGTTTAAGTTTGAGATTAACTCAACAGCCTGATACAATGGCATTCCATGACGCAAAATCCCTGAAATCAGCTTTGCATAGTTCCAAAATGTTTTATCGAAAGTGCGCGACAATCCTTCAGAAGTTACTTTATACCCTTGTTTATCAAGAAACTGGAAATCGTAACGAGCACGTTCGCTGTCTTTTTTGAAACGAATTACAGCTCCTTTTTCTACCCAAGGCGGCAAATAAAAATCGTCGGCTTTTCCGGTAAAAACTTCATAAGGTCTTCCATCGAGCAGGCCAACAACGGCTATCCATTTTTCGTAATCGTTCTGAAAACGAATTACATCAGCTTCCAAACGTTTTGGACGAATAGGAGCTTGGGTTTCATGAAATTCATTGTCCTTTTTATCTTTGTCTGTTTTACTCACCAATACTCCCGAACGCGATCCGTCGCGGTAAATGGTCATTCCTTTGCAGCCCGATTCCCAAGCCGACTGATAAACCTGACTCACAAGACCTTCGGTAGCGTCTGCGGGCAAGTTTACGGTAACAGAGATAGAATGGTCCACCCATTTTTGGATTTCGCCTTGCATTCTTACTTTATTCAGCCAATCAATGTCGTTTGAAGTGGCTTTGTGATAGGGCGATTGTGCAATTATTACCCCTAAATCTTTATCGTTGTAACCCTTTACTTCGTGTTCGTTGTAACCATTTATGCGCAACCAGTCCATAAATTTTGGATGAAATACATTGTATTCTTCCCAACTGTCGCCCACTTCGTCCACAAAACCGATTGTCACATTTTTATCGTTCGGGTTTACCTTACGTCTGCGTTTATAGGCCACCATAAATACCGGTTCTATTCCGGATGTGGTTTGTGTACAAATACTTACACTTCCGGTTGGAGCAATAGTGAGCAAAGCAATATTTCGACGGCCGTATTTTTTCATATCTTCAATTACTTCCGGTGCTGCATCGCGAATCCGACTTACAAAAGGATTGTTGGCTTCTCGCTCATAATTAAAAATTGGGAAAGCGCCTCTGTCTTTGGCCAAATTGATGGACGAACGATAGGCTTCGATGGCCAATGTTTTGTGTACTTCGGTGGAGAAGGTAACGGCTTCGCTCGAACCATAACGAAGACCCAAAGCGGCCAACATATCGCCTTCGGCAGTGATTCCAATTCCTGTTCTGCGTCCTTCAATACTTTTTCTTTTTATATTTTCCCAAAGATTGAGTTCTACACGTTTTATTTCCTTTTCTTCGGGGTCGGCTTCAATTTTAGCTAGAATGCGATCTACTTTTTCGATTTCTAAATCGATAATGTCGTCCATTATGCGTTGCGCATAATGCACATGTAGAGCAAATAATTCGGAATTGAAAACCGCATTTTTTGTAAAGGGATTTTCCACATAACTGTACAAATTCAGGGCTAACAATCGGCAACTATCATACGGACACAATGGGATTTCGCCACACGGATTGGTCGAAACGGTTCGGAATCCCATATCGGCATAAGAATCAGGAACGGATTCTCTGATTACGGTATCCCAAAACAAAATTCCCGGTTCGGCCGATGCCCACGCATTGTGAATGATTTTTTCCCACAACTGTCGTGCGTCTATTTCTTTTACAACTTTTGGGTTTGAGCTATTGATAGGATATTGTTGGCGATAAGTGCTTCCAGAAACCACCGCACGCATAAATTCATCGTCAATCTTGACAGAAACGTTTGCTCCTGTCACTTTTCCTTGCGACATCTTTGCATCGATAAAAGCTTCGGCATCGGGATGTTTTACGGAAATGCTGAGCATCAATGCGCCTCTTCGTCCGTCTTGTGCCACTTCGCGGGTGGAATTGGAATAGCGTTCCATAAACGGCACAATGCCCGTAGAAGTCAATGCGCTGTTTTTTACTGCCGATCCGGCCGGACGTATATGCGATAAATCGTGACCGACACCACCACGGCGTTTCATCAACTGAACTTGCTCTTGATCAATCTTCATAATTCCTCCGTATGAATCGGAACTTCCGTCATTTCCTATTACAAAACAGTTGGACAAAGAGGAAATTTGGAAATTATTTCCAATTCCTGCCATTGGACTGCCGGCCGGTACAATGTATTTAAAGTCTCTCAAAAGCTCGAAAATAGTTTCTTTTGAAATTGGATTTGGGTATTTTTGTTCGATACGATGCACTTCAAAAGCAATTCGTTCATGCATATCGTCGGGTGTACGTTCAAATATTTCGCCATCAGAATTTTTGAGAGCGTATTTGTTCATCCAAACACTGGCAGCCAATTCGTCGCCTTTGAAATAAACGGAGGCCGTTTTTGCTACTTCTTGATGTGTATAGGCTTTCATAGTGTTGGCAGCCGCGCCTGCGCTTTCGGAAGCCGTGCTTTTTTCCGCTTTTAATGTGACTTCCGAATGAAGTCGCTTTACTTCTATCTGCCGATAGAAATTTGCAGTAGTATCGCTTTTTTCTTCGTTAACAAGTGGCTGGTTGGCGAACAAATCTTTCTCCATAATTTTATTGAAATCTATTAATTTTTTTGATTTTTGAAGTCCTTTTTGTCTTCATTTTACCCGACCAAATGTAAAAATCATTTTCTTAAAACAGCCTTTTTAATTATCAACAGCACGCTGTTATTAACTTTAGACATTTCGTAAATGCTTGATATTATTGATGAAATAATTTTTGAAGACTTTAATTTTATTTTTTTCGCTTCTTATATAACTAATTGATATTATTTATAATACACGAAATAAATTAAAAATAAATTGGTTTTTTTTACTTTTTTTAAAAAACAAAACGAAATATTATTTTTAAATTTTTGTGATTTTTGGCACAGACCTTGCACATGGACGCTTCTAAATTTTGGACATCCTTCTGCAAAAACGCCAAACACCAATGCCTGCTTCGTTCTGCCGAAGATATTTCAAATAGGGAAACTCAAATTTAGCGAAAATGGAACTGTTTTTTTTGACTGTTTTCGTAAATAAATTTCAATGCCGTGCCTTTGAAAATTTCCGCTTTCAACTATTTTTTAGCCGTTAACAAACCTTATTTTGGAACTTTCTAACCAAGATATTGATTTCAGAATTGCATACTGAGTTAGGATGCATTTTGAGAAACTCTAAATTTGCAATTTTGCCAAATATTGAAAAGCTGTGCAGAAAACACAGCCTCATTTCCTAAATTGAGTGGTTTAAAAAACTGAAATACGTTCGACTTTTAGACCAATTTCTTGACTTGAGAGCCATCGTAGGACCATTTCAAATAGAGGGCGCCCCAGGTAAATCCGCCTCCAAAAGCAGCCAAAATCAACTTGTCGCCTTTTTTTAGTTGGCTTTCCCAATCGTGCAAACACAAAGGAATTGTGGCGTCGGTCGTGTTTCCATATTTTTCAATGTTTATCATTACCTGCTCTTTTCGTATTCCCATTCTTCGCGCCGTAGCGTCGATGATTCGTAAGTTGGCTTGATGAGGAACCAACCAAGCCAATTCTTCCGGATTGATGTTGTGTTTAGTCATCATATCGGCCGATACATCGGCCATGCGTGAAACTGCAAATTTAAAGACCGATTGTCCTTCTTGATAAATATAGTGTTCGCGGTTGGCCACGGTTTTTTGTGTTGGAGGATAGACCGATCCGCCTGCTTTTTGGTAAAGAAAATCTTTCCCCGATCCATCGGTATGCAAATCTGCATCAATGATGCCGTAATCTTCGGTTGTGGGTTCGAGCATAACTGCCCCTCCGGCATCGCCAAAAAGAATGCAGTTCTTGCGATCTGTATAATCGACAATGGCCGACATTTTATCGGCACCCACTACAACTACTTTTTTGTATAGACCAGATTCAACATACATTCGGCCGGTTTGAAGTGCAAACAAAAATCCCGAACAAGCAGCATTCAGATCAAAAGCAAAAGCATTTATACAGCCCGCTTTATGTGCAATAATATTGCTGGTGGCCGGAAACAGCATATCGGGAGTAACTGTGGCACAAATGATTAAATCAACTTCTTCGGCTTTTGTATTCGATTTTTCCAGCAAACCCAAGAGCGCTTTGGCGCCCATATCGGAAGTTCCTTTGCCCTCGCCTTTCAAAATATGTCGTTCTTTTATTCCAGTGCGTGATTGTATCCATTCATCGGTGGTGTCTACCATGGTGGAAAGTTCTTCATTTGTTAAAATATACTCTGGAACACATGCATGAATTCCGGTAAGCGCGGCATTGATTTTCGACATGATAATTTTTACGTTTTTGAGGCGGCGAAATTGGGGTTTTTTTAGCTGCTTACAAAATTTTTTAACGTTATTTTCGAAAATAGCACTTAATTTTTCGAATAATAATTAAAATAATTCGAACTTTAATAGCCTTTGAGTCGAAAAGCAAACATTGCTCATTGCTTTGAACCCGATAAATTTGTTCATTCGTATTTATAAGGAAGGTTTTCTTTTTTCGTTGTAGCAGGTTCTGCAAAGCGGCTCATAACTATCGGTTTCGCCCAGCACCACCAAGTCTTCTTTTTGGATTGTACGATGACTGTATTGGGCTAGATTTCCACAATGAATACAGATGGCATGCACTTTTGTTACATATTCGGCTGTGGCCAACAAATTGGGAATTGGGCCAAATGGAACTCCTTTGAAATCCATATCCAAACCGGCTACAATAACGCGTATTCCTCTATCGGCGAGCTGATTGCATACCGAAACTAGCTGATTGTCGAAAAACTGAGCCTCATCAATTCCAACAACCGAAACATCGTTTACATACAACAGAATTTGCTCAGCACTTTCTACCGGTGTACTTGTAATGCTATTGGCGTTGTGCGAAACGACTTCAACATCGTCGTAACGAGTATCAATGGCAGGTTTAAAAATCTCTACTTTTTGTTTTGCAATCTTTGCTCGCGTGAGGCGACGGATCAATTCCTCCGTTTTTCCGGAAAACATGGAGCCGCAAATTACTTCTATCCAGCCTCTTCGGACTTTGTGATTATTGGTTATCTCTAAAAACATTTATTAACAAATAAGCATTAACAAAATTACTTTACACAATAAAACGAGGCTCCTTTTCTTTCTATATTTAAAGTGTTATTTTTGGCCTTCCGTAATGAGCAAAAGTAAAGAAGTTCGGAAAGAATCCCAACAAAAGCAAAACAAATAAAGTAGAAATATTATTCAGGCTGAACGATGAAATTAAATGTTGTTTTAGAAGAAATGGAACAGGTTTTAAATGAGGTCAATGAACAATTTGAAACCATAAAAAAACATGAAATACGCGTACCGCAGATTGAAATTGATATTCTAATGTCGACCATGCGAAAACTTTATGAAGACATGAGTTATTTAAACAGAATGTCACAAGGGATTCCTGAAGAGGTTCCGAAAGAAATCATCGAAAAAATAGTGTCGTCCGAATTTTTGGCTGTTGAAACGCTGCCGGAGGAAAATATCGATATTGTAGATCAGCAACTTAAGGAAGACACATTGAGCTATGAACGTATTACGAATGACTTTTTGAAAGAAATAAATTCGTTGGAAGAAACTGCCAAACGTGAAGCCGAGACCGAAATTGAATTTGAAAAACCCCTTGAATCGAAAAAAGACAGGATCGAAAACTCCAGCCCCAAGAAGAGCTCAAACCAAAAAACGAGTTTGCTTTTTCAATTTGAAGACGATATTTTTTCAATAAACGATTCGGCTGCTAAAAAAGCCGAAGATAAAAGTGTGGTGACTAAATTGAACAATACACGGATTGAAAATCTGAAATCCGCTATTGGCATCAACGATAAGTTTTATTTTATCAACGAACTTTTCAAAGGCAATTCGCAAGCCTACGAAGATGTGATTTACACGCTGAATAATTTTAAACGATTCGAAGAGGCCATGCAATATGTGAGCACGCTCAAATATCGTTACGATTGGAATATAGAGGCCGAAGCGTATCAAAAACTCATTCATTTTCTCGAACGTAAGTTTGTCGAAATTCACGCCTAAGCTTTCTCTCTAAATTGATGTATTAATATAATGCATTCGACCGGCTGCTTTTAGCTTCGTTCTATTTGAAAATGAAACAGCCCTTTTCGGCTCTTTTTCAGAACATAAAATTGCATTCAAACAACCTAAAATGAACTCTTGGTTTTCTTTTTCAGAGCAGATTCGATTTTATCTTCAATCAAAAAATGCGCATGGAATCCACTCTCCTTTTGTGTATAATTTTTATACTTCGGTCAAATCGTTCTCCAAAAAGCAATCGAATTTCTTTAGTGAGCCAACAGTTTTTAGTCAGAAGCAAAACCAAATTATCCAATCAATCCTCGCCTATTTAGATCCAAATAAGATTCTGCTAATACAAGACGAAAATAGAAAAGAAATGTATTTCCAGAAATTTTTTTCAAAAAAAACGACTGTTTTTATTGCCTCTGAACTTCAGAAATTGCCTCAAAATAAAGAAAATTTCGATTTAATTGTTTTATCTAACTCTCTTTTATCCAGCCACAAAGAACTCTTTCGCGTTCTATCGTCGTACATTTCCAGCAATAGCGTTGTAATCATTCCTCATATTCATGCGTCAAAGCTCACAATCGACCAATGGAAAACGCTCATTGAAGAAAATCCCATCCAATTAAGCCTCGACCTATATTTTATAGGCTTGCTCTTTTTCAGAACGGAATCTTCCAAGCAGAATTTCCATTTGCGATTTTAGAAATGTTCAAATCGTTTGAAGAATTATGTCTAATTTTGAAACCAATACAAAACCATAATTATGCGCGAAAAAGTTATCGCTATCAAAGATATTGCAAAACATTATCAGGTAGGAACACAGTTGGTGGTAGCCATCAAAAGCATTAGTATCGATATTTATAAAAATGAATATGTAGCCTTAATGGGACCTTCGGGCTCCGGAAAATCTACTTTGATGAATATTTTAGGATGTCTCGACACACCAACGCGAGGGGAATATTTTCTTGCCGGCCACGATGTGAGCAAGATGAAAGACAACGAACTGGCCGAAATCCGAAACCGTGAAATTGGTTTTGTTTTTCAAACCTTCAACTTACTGCCTCGTTCAACAGCACTGGAAAACGTGATGCTACCATTGATTTATGCCGGATATTCCAAAAAAGACAGAATCGAAAAAGCCACCAAAACACTCACCAATGTTCATCTATCGGACAGAATGGATCACCGCCCAAACGAACTTTCGGGCGGCCAACGTCAGCGTGTAGCAGTTGCAAGAGCTTTGGTAAACAATCCTTCTATAATCTTGGCCGACGAGCCAACAGGAAACCTCGATTCCAAAACATCCATTGAAATTATGGGTCTTTTTGAAGAAATTCATGCTGCAGGAAATACCGTAATCATTGTCACACACGAAGAAACTATTGCCAAACATTGCCACCGAATTGTGCGCTTAATCGATGGCGAAATTGCAAATGATTATCTAAACAACGAAATTGTTCGCGTAAACCACAGAACTGAATTGCAAAGCGTTTAAGTTCTTCTTTCTATTTTTGCTTAGCCGAATTTTGTAGATTTGTTCAATAAATCATTGTCCAATGCTGTTTTACTATATTTTATTTTTTGTTATTGCCGTTTCTGCACTCCTGCTCTTTCTAATTGTAAGAGGATTTAAAAATCCTGTAAATCCGCACAATACGATTCCAAAAGATATTGGCAAAGAAATTAAAGAAGTTCGCTTTCCCTCCATAAAAGGAAAGGAACTTTATGCTTGGAAAGTGAATGTAAATCCGGATTTCCCCACCTTGATTCTTGTTCATGGCTGGGGACGAAACGTAGAACGCATGGCTCCTTATTTAAGAAAGCTTTGCTGCCGCGGATTCAATCTGTTTGCTTTTGATGCCCGTGGACACGGAAACAGTCACCAAGAAAACCACATGACTGTTGTTAAATTTGCCGAAGACATTGATTCGGCCATTGATTTTATAAACAAGGATGAATACCATCATAACAAGGAAATTTCGCTCATCGGCTTATCAATTGGCGGCGCATCTTCTATTTTAGCTGCTAGTCGCGATGAGCGTATTCGAAAAGTAGTCACCGTGGGGGCTTTTTCGCATCCGCTCGAAGTGATGCGCAAGCAAATCAGCGATCGTCATATTCCTTATTTTCCATTTATTTGGCTGTTCTTCAAATTTGTAAAATGGCGCACAAAGCTCGACTTTGACGCCATTGCTCCAGTGAATAATATCGCTAAGTCGAATGCTGATTTTTTACTCATTCAAGGTGTCGACGATAAAATTGTTCCGCTGGAACAGGCTCACAAATTAAAAAAAGCACAACCCAAAGCGATACTATGGGAAATCCCTGGTCGAGGACATTCTAATTGTCATTTGGAAGAGGGATTTTGGGAAAAAATTGGTGATTTCTTGGTTCCAAAATAACATTTATATCATGAGCTATCCGCTGAGCGAAGAAGAAAAAAACAAACGCCTCATTTGGGCTGTAACCCGATCGGTGCTGGAAACGGATAACTATAAGCATAAAAGACACGGACAAAAAAGCAAAAGCAATTGGAATTTATTTACCAAAGCACTTGGGGTTTTTGTCTTTTTTATGAAACTTTTTGGTTTGTATCAAGCCGGATTGGCCAATGTGTTTAAAATTCGCATTCAAAAACACCGCCTTTCTTTTCCCAACCTTCCCGCCCAATTTGATGGCTTTCGGATTCTTCATTTATCCGATCTACATATTGATAGTGTAGCCGGATTGGAAGATACTATCATCGAACGAATAAGAGAAGTCGATTTTGATCTTTGCGTTCTAACGGGCGATTATCGGCAATCTAGTGCAGGAGTGTTTACGCATATATTGAAACCGATAAAGAAAATCGCCCATCATATTCAAGCAGAATTTGGGCCTTTGGCCGTTCTGGGAAATCACGACACGTATTTGATGGCGAATTTCGAAAATGAAAGCGGAATCCGACTATTGATAAATGAAACCGTGGAACTAAAAAGAGGCGATGATAAACTGATTGTCAGCGGCGCTGACGATCCTTTCTCGTATTATACCGATGCCAGCCTTTTGGCGTTCACACCCGAAAAAGCGTTCAAAATTGCTTTGGTACATACTTCCGAATTGGCCGACATAGCCGCCGAAAACGAATATGCCCTTTATTTGTGTGGCCACACACACGGTGGACAAATTTGTCTTCCGGGGGGAAAAGCGTTGATATCGCACCAAACAGAGGGAAATAAATACATTAGTGGGTTTTGGAATTTAGGCCAAATGCGCGGCTATACTTCCACAGGCTGTGGTGTTTCGGGCGTTGCATTGCGCTACAACTGTTTGCCTGAAATTACGCTTTTTGAGTTGTCGAAAAATTAAATGGGTTTTCCGGCAATCACCACCACAATTTCGCCTCTTACGCCTTGTTTTTCAAAATGCTGATACAGCTCCGTCAAACTTCCTCTTACGGTTTCTTCGTACATTTTGCTCAACTCCCTCGAAACACTGGCTTGTCGTTCGCCACCAAAAAATTCCGCAAATTGCGCCAAACTTTTGATCAGCCGATGAGGCGATTCGTAAAAAATCATGGTAAATGGCTTCTCGGCCAATTCTTTTAATCGCGTTTGACGTCCTTTCTTATGAGGTAAAAATCCTTCAAAATGAAAACGATCATTTGGCAAACCAGAATTTACCAGCGCAGGAACAAAAGCAGTTGCTCCCGGCAAACAGTCAACCTCAATGTTGTTTTTTAAACATTCACGAACCAACAAAAAGCCGGGATCGGAAATTGCAGGCGTTCCGGCATCGCTTATCAAAGCCATTGTTTCTCCTCTTAAAATCCGCTCAACCAGATGAACAATTGTTTTGTGTTCGTTGTGAATATGATAAGACATCATTCGTTTTTCGATGCCTAAGTGTTTGAGCAATTGGCCGCTTGTTCGTGTATCTTCGGCCAGCAGCACATCAACTTCTTTCAGAACACGTATTGCCCTGAGGGTGATATCTTCCAGATTTCCTATGGGAGTAGGTACCAAAAAAAGTTTCGACATCCAATAAATATTTTTTTCAAATGTAAGTTCTTTTTGATTTACTTGCTTGAAGTTTTATTTGTTTTGTGTATTTTTGAATGGTTTTTTAAGACCAAAAATTCCCTTTTCCGTATCTACACAAAGGGATCAAACAAAAAGCCTTCGCGCTCTTTTTAAGGCGATTAAAAAAGATGAATGATTAGAAAGAAAAAATCTGATGATAAAATTTAAAGGAAATATTATTTCTAAATTACCCGGAGTGGAAACCTCCATTTTTGCAGTAATGTCGGGCATAGCCGTTAAACACAAAGCACTTAATCTGTCGCAAGGATTTCCCGATTTCCCCGTCTCGGAAAAATTAATCTCTGCTATTCATAAAAAAATGACGGCAGGATTCAATCAATATGCTCCCATGACCGGGATTCCGGCTTTGCGCGAACAAATTGTTGCCAAGGCGTCGAAAACTTACGCAATAGACTACAACGCGGAAAGCGAAGTAACGATTACTGCCGGCGGCACTCAGGCGCTTTTTACGGCCATAAGTGCTTTTGTCCGCGAAGAAGACGAAGTAATCATTTTTGAACCCGCCTACGATTCGTATAGCCCGGCTGTTCGTTTGAATGGTGGAGTTGTAAAATATGCCCAACTTAGATTGCCCGATTATCATATCGATTGGCAAGAAGTAGCTAAAATGGTTACAAATCGAACGCGAATGATCATTATCAATACACCGCATAACCCAACAGGCAGTGTATTGAGCCAAAACGACATGAAAGAATTGCACAAGATTACAAAGAAAACAGATATTATCATTCTGAGTGACGAAGTGTACGAACACATCATTTTTGAAGGCATTAAACATCAAAGCGTTTGTGCCTATCCCGAATTGGCCGAAAGGAGCTTGGTTGTTGGCAGTTTTGGAAAAACTTTTCATGCCACCGGATGGAAAATAGGTTTTGTATTGGGCCCGGAGAATCTAATGAGCGAATTCAGAAAAGCGCATCAGTTCAATGTGTTTTCCGTAAACACGCCGATTCAACACGCTTTGGCCGACTTTTTGGCCGACGAGGAAAACTACCTTCATTTGGGAGCGTTTTATCAGCAAAAGCGCGATTTCTTTACCGATCGTCTGAAAAAAGCGCGATTTAAAATAATCCCCACTTTTGGAACCTATTTTCAACTACTCGACTATTCGGCCATTTCTGACGAAAAAGAAATGGATTTTGCTAAAAGACTTATAACCGAATTTGGAATAGCCAGCGTTCCCGTTTCAGCCTTTTATCAGAAAAAAGAAGACAATAAAATTCTACGTTTTTGTTTTGCCAAAGGCGAAAAAACACTCGAAAAAGCAGCCACTATTTTATGCAAGATTTAAAAGTTAGCATCGTGCAGTCCGATTTGGTTTGGAAAGACAAAACGGCCAATTTAGCCAGCTTCAGCTACGATATTGAACAGATTGAAGAGAAAGTAGATCTAATTGTACTTCCCGAAATGTTCAACACCGGTTTTGTTATCGAGCCCGAAGACATGGCCGAAGCCATGGAAGGCGAAAGTATGCAGTGGCTTCGCGAAAAAGCCCAACAAACAAATGCCGTAATTTGCACGAGCTTGATTATTCTCGAAAACGGAAATTATTACAACCGCCTACTCTGGATTCGGCCAGATGGAAGTTTCCAACAATACGACAAACGACATTTGTTTAGCCTGGGCAACGAAAATCTCAAATTTACGGGCGGATCCGAATCCATTGTTGTTGAGCTGAATGGATGGAAAATAAAACCACTGATTTGTTATGATTTACGTTTTCCCGTTTGGTCAAAAAATACTTTTTCGAATGGTGAATACGAATACGATTTGCTCATTTATGTAGCCAACTGGCCTGCTGCTCGTCGCGATACATGGATGAGTTTGTTAAAAGCAAGAGCACTCGAAAATCAATCTTATACAATTGGAGTAAACCGAATTGGAAGAGATGGAAACGGATTTCCTCATGTGGGCGATTCCAATATTTACGATGCCAAAGGACAAAAAATGATACAGCAAAATTCGAATACCGAATTTACCGAAACCCTTTTACTTTCCAAAAAAGAACTCGTCGACTTTCGAAATAAATTTACTGTTGGCTTGGATTGGGACCGTTTTTTGATCGAAAAATAGCGCACCGGCTTCTATCATATTCTTTTTATCTTTGTGGTCGTTAAAATCAATAAACAATGGCCGTTCAAAAACCTTCCATTCCCAAAGGAACACGCGATTTTTCTCCCGCTGAGATGCTGAAAAGAAATTATATTTTCGGAACGATTAAAAAGCATTTTATTCGATTTGGATATCAGCCTATCGAAACTCCGGCGATGGAAAATCTTTCTACGCTGATGGGAAAATATGGCGAAGAAGGCGATAAATTGCTCTTCAAAATCCTGAATTCTGGCGATTTCCTTAGCAAAGTTTCGGATGCCGAATTGAACGAAAAAAACAGTCCCAAATTCACCACTTCTATCAGCGAGAAAGGACTACGCTACGATTTAACCGTTCCTTTTGCTCGATTTGTTGTACAACATCAAAACGAAATCAATTTCCCGTTTAAACGCTATCAGATTCAGCCCGTTTGGCGCGCCGACAGACCTCAAAAAGGTCGTTATCGCGAATTTTTTCAATGCGATGCCGATGTAATTGGCAACAATGCCTTGCTAAACGAAGTAGAGTTGGTTCAGTTGATCGATGCCATTTTCTCTGATTTTGATGTCCAAATTGTGGTAAAACTGAACAATAGAAAAATACTTTCCGGAATAGCCGAAATAATTGGTCAGGCCGATAAAATCATTGATATTACAGTAGCTATCGACAAACTCGACAAAATTGGTTTGGAAAATGTAAACAAAGAACTGCTCGAAAAAGGCTTGCCAAAAAAAGCGATTGATCAACTTCAGCCCATTCTTTTGTTGAGCGGAAATACAGCAGAAAAGTTAGCCTCATTGAAAAACGTATTGGCCTCTTCGGAAATTGGATTGAAAGGCGTTGACGAAATGCTGGAGATTATCCAATATTTGCGCCTCTTCGAGCTGAAAAATGAAGTTGAGCTGGATTTAACGCTTGCACGTGGATTGAATTACTATACCGGAACAATTTTCGAAGTGAAAGCAAAAGATGTTCAGATTGGCAGTGTTTGTGGCGGCGGCCGTTACGACGATTTGACCGGGATATTTGGCTTGAAAGATGTTTCGGGCGTTGGAATTTCCTTTGGCGCCGATCGCATTTTTGATGTTTTGAACGAGTTAAATGCATACCCAAAGCAACAAACCGAAAATACCAAAGTGTTTTTTGTGAATTTTGGCAAAGCCGAAGAAGCTTTTTGTTTGCCCATTTTGGCTCAGATACGAAAATTGGGCGTGAATGCCGAAATTTATCCGGAAGCCGCAAAAATGAAGAAACAAATGAAATATGCCGATGATAAAAAAATTCCTTTTGTGGTGATTGTTGGGGAAGAAGAATTGAAAAAATCAGTTCTCACCGTCAAAAACATGGAAAGCGGCGAACAAAAGGAGCTTGCCATCGCCGATTTTCTTCATTCAATTCAATAAGAAACAAAAAACGCTTTTTGGAATCGAAAAACAAATGATTGCCTCGTTTGTAAAGCAGCCATTGCTGTGGTAAACCAAAAAAATAGATGCGTTTCGGGTAAGATTATGTAAATTTGCCAACAAATCAGCATTCAAATATGGAAACAGTCGTTAGTGGCATTCGCCCAACCGGAAATTTACACTTGGGCAACTATTTTGGCGCTGTAAAGAATTTTGTAAAAATGCAGGAAAACAGCAATGCATTCTTCTTTATTGCCGATTATCATTCCCTCACTACCCATCCAACACCCGTAAATCTCCACGACAATGTTCGTTCTGTTTTAGCCGAATATTTGGCTTGCGGCATCAATCCCGAAAAAGCGTGTGTTTATGTGCAAAGCGATGTTCCTGAAGTCGTTGAACTCTATTTATTGCTAAATATGAATGCCTATCTGGGCGAATTGGAAAGAGTTACCTCGTTCAAAGACAAAGTGCGCCAACAACCCGAAAACGTGAACGCCGGACTCCTGACTTATCCAACGCTTATGGCAGCCGATGTGATTATTCACAAAGCGGCGAAAGTTCCGGTCGGAAAAGATCAGGAGCAGAACTTGGAAATGATGCGCACTTTTGCCCGCCGATTCAACAGAATGTATAAAACCGACTATTTTCCAATTCCTCAGGCGTATAATTTTGGCGAGTCTTTGGTGAAAATTCCCGGATTAGACGGAAGTGGAAAAATGGGAAAATCGGAAGGCGAAGGAAATGCTGTTTTCTTGGTTGAAGACCCAAAGTCGATTCGGAAAAAAATTATGAAAGCCGTTACCGATAGCGGACCAACCATGCCAAACCAAGAAAAACCGGCTGTAATTCAAAATCTTTTCGATTTGATGGCGGTTGTTTCAACATCCGATACCGTTTTGCATTTTGATGGATTGTGGAATAGCTGCGAAATTCGGTATGGCGACTTAAAAAAACAACTCGCCGAAGATGTAATTCTTTTTACAGAACCCATTCGAGAGCGCATCTTAGACATCTATAAAGATACCGATTATCTGAGCAAAGTAACGCGAAACGGGGCCGAAAGAGCCCGTGAAAGCGCCGCTAAAACCATCAAAGACGTTCGCGAAATTATTGGTATTAGAAAATTCTAATCTGAAATTTCGTTTTCATAAAAAGAGAATCCTCTTTGTTTACAAACTGTGTATCTGCAAATTGATTAATTTCGCAACCAATTTTAACACCTTAAACTTTGTTTGAAACAGCAATAATAAAAGAAACAGCCATTGTAATTGGAATTATTACAGGCCGACAAGACGAAAATAGAAGTAAGGAATACCTCGACGAATTGGAATTTCTGGTCGTTACTGCCGGTGCCGAATGTGTTGGACGCTTTGTTCAACGCCTTTCGTCGCCTGATAAACGAACCTTTGTTGGATCGGGAAAACTAGAAGAAATTAGAATTTTTGTCGAATTTGAAAAAGTAAAGATTGCCGTTTTCGACGATGAATTGGGCGCGTCTCAAATACGCAATCTGGAAAAAGTACTAAAATGCAAAATTCTGGATAGAACCAATCTTATATTGGATATTTTTGCCAAAAGAGCACAAACTGCACATGCGAAAACACAAGTAGAACTTGCTCAATATCAATATTTATTACCTCGTTTGGCCGGTATGTGGACGCATCTGGAACGTCAGCAAGGTGGAATCGGAATGCGTGGACCCGGTGAAACAGAAATTGAAACCGACCGACGAATTATTCGTGACAGAATCTCTTTCTTGAAAAAAAAATTGGAGCTGATCGACAAACAAATGGAAACGCAGCGATCGAATCGCGGAAGTATGGTTCGGGTGGCTTTGGTTGGATATACCAATGTTGGAAAATCGACTTTGATGAATTTGTTGAGCAAATCGGAAGTGTTTGCCGAAAACAAACTTTTTGCTACGCTTGATACCACAGTGCGAAAAGTAGTCGTGGAAAATCTACCATTTCTCATATCGGACACGGTTGGGTTTATTCGAAAACTTCCTCATAGCCTGGTGGAAAGTTTTAAATCAACTTTAGACGAAGTGCGTGAAGCCGATTTGCTTTTACACATAGTGGATATTTCGCATTCCGATTTTGAAGAACAAATAAATGTGGTAAATCTAACTTTGGCGGAAATTAAAGCCGGCGAAAAACCGGTGATGATGATTTTTAATAAGATAGATGCTTTTTCGCACATCGAAAAAGATGCCGACGATTTAAGCCCCGAAACAAAAGAAAATTATTCGCTCGAAAAATTGCAAAATACGTGGATGAATAAAGGAGAATTGACCACCTTGTTTATTTCGGCCAAAGAAAAAACCAATCTCGAAAAATTAAGAGCCGTCCTTTACGAAGAGGTGAAAAAGATTCACGCCATACGCTATCCCTTCAACAACTATTTGTATTAATCCCCTTTTGCTATGAGTCGTTTGTCCGAAAACTCCCGAAAAGCCATTTTGCTGCTCAATGTTGGAACCCCTGACAAAGCAGAACTTGGCTCGGTTCGAAAATATTTATCGGAGTTTTTGAATGATCCTTTGGTGATTGATCTGCCTTGGTTGCTGCGCAAAATTTTGGTTAATCTTATTATCGTTCCTTTTCGCGCACCAAAATCCACCAAGCTTTATCAAAAAGTGTGGGAAACAAATGGCTCGCCTCTACTCTCCAATACACTCAAACTTCAAACCAAACTTCAGTCGATAATCGGTGGCGGTGATCAGGTTTTTATAGCCATGAGATACGGAAATCCAGGCATTCGGCTTGCACTGAATCAAATCAAAAAGGGCGCTTTCGACCAACTGATTCTTGTCCCTTTATTTCCTCAATATGCACAATCTACAAGCCAAACAGCTATTCAAGAAGTAAATCGATTGGTCGCCACTTTGAACGATTTCCCTCCCCTAAAAATTGTGGGACAATTTTACAATCATCCTGAATTTATCCAAGCATGGGTTTCCAGAGCCAAAGAATACGATTTGAATATGTTCGACCACTTTGTATTTTCCTTTCACGGCTTGCCATTGAGTCATATTCAGAAGATTCATCCTCATCACGACAATGCGAGCTGTACGTGCAACATCGAAATGCCGCAGCATGGCCAGGACTGTTATAAAGCAACTTGCTACGCAACGGCGCGGCAGCTCGCTTTTGCGCTCAATTTGAAACCGGACAGCTATTCTATTGCTTTCCAATCGCGCTTAAGCAAGAATTGGCTAAGTCCGTTTACCGACAAAGTTCTCCTCCGTTTGGCTAACGAAGGCAAGAAAAAGGTCTTGATTTTTGCTCCCTCTTTTGTAGCCGATTGTTTGGAAACAAAAGTAGAATTAGGAGTGGAATATGCAGATTTGTTTCAAAAAGCAGGTGGCGAAAAACTTCAACTGCTAGAAAGTTTGAACGATACAGATGCATGGGTAAAAGCCCTCTACGCTATCATTTCCCAAAGCGAAAAAAATTAATCTTTCGTTCTGGATTTTCAATTTTCGTTTTACGAAAAAATAAATTGTATTTTGGCCGCCTTCAAAGCCAATGCTTATTTGTTCAACTTTAGGATAAAATCTTTATGATGCAGCCAATAAAAAAGCGACTCATTCTTGTTGAAGATGAGCTTATTATTGCCAGAAGTTTAAAAAAAAATCTGGAAGAATTCGATTATCAGATCATTGGCCCGGCCATTGATTACGAAGAGGCTCTTCAATTAGTAAAAAACAATGCGGCTGATTTGGTTTTGATTGATATTCGACTGAATGGCAGCAAAACCGGAATCGACCTAGCTCATTATTTGAAGGCGAATTTCCCCCAGCTTCCTTTTATATACTTAACATCGTTTACCGACCCGAAAACAATAGAACTAGCAAAGCATACCAATCCGGCTGCTTATCTTATCAAACCCTTTGATTCAAACAGTTTGTATTGCACAATTGAGGTGGTTTTGCACAATCAATTGAGTGCAAAAAATGAGCCCACTCACATTGTGCTTTCCTTGGGAAATAGAAGCGAAAAAGTAAATGTGAACGAGATCCTCTATTTAGAAGCGGAACATGTTTATGTGAATGTGGTCACGGCAAGTAAAAAATTGGTGGTTCGTAGCTCCCTCACAAAACTGCTTGAGGAACTTCCATCGGATGTGTTTTTCAAAAGCCATCGAAGTTTTGCTGTAAACATCAAATATATTCAGTCGGTAACGAACACGAGCATTTATTTATCCAATTTTGAAGTTCCATTGAGCCGCAGCTGCAAAGCATATCTACTCTCTATTCTGAAAAGATAAAAATCCTTTTTTGCTTCAACCAATTGATTTTTTTCAAAACCAACAAAACAGAACGCTGTTTTATTTAGCTGATTTTTAACATTTGGAGCAACTCCAGCAGTTTCATTTGAGCTACTTTTGGCTGTTAATCAAAAAAACGTATGCGCGGCTCGATTATCTATATTGTTTTTCTGCTTAGCATTCAGAGTGCCTTCAATATCCAGAAACTGCCCTTATCGGAATACGGTCGTCATTTTCTATACGCTTCAAATCGGGAGCGTATGGCCGAATTTCAAAATGTAAAACTTAGTTCAGATCTGTTTAATGAGCCCACAAAAACGCTTAAAATTACTGATAAACAAAATATTACACTTTTATTAAAAAGCAAGGACAAGGAGTTTTTGATTAATATTGTATTCGTATTATTATTCCTAACGAGCGGATTGCTCATATTTTTATTTGTACACTATCGCAATAGACAAAAAATAAAAAGAATCAATTCCGAACTCAAAGCGCGTTTAGAAGAAAAAGATTTTTTGAATCACGAATTACAACATCGTGTTAAAAACAATCTTACCATGCTCCTAAGTCTTCTCGAAATGCAATCCCACGAATTAAGAAGTAAGGACGGTAAAAAAAGTTATGCCGATGCGATGCGTCGAATTCGCTCAATGGCCTTGATTCATGAAAGCAGCTACAGTCAAGCTCAACAAAATGTGATTGATATGGAACTGCTGGCTCAGAAATTGTTTCAAAATTTTTCGGTCTATTTTGTTCGTGATTTTAAATATGAAGTTGGTTGCCAAGGAATTTCGCTGATTCCCGAAGAAGGAATTAAAATAGGAATGATGCTAAGCGAACTTATTAGCAATTCTTTACAACACGCCATTGTCAAAAATAATACAACATTAAAAATCGAATTCACTTGTGTTGATTTAGGTGATACCCACAGCCTGCTCTTTCGAGATAATGGTTTCGGAATCGAAAATTATGAACTGAAGAAAACGCAAGAAAAGATTGGGATGTTTATCATAAATAGTATGGTAAGGCTATTACGAGCTACTCTTGAGTACAAAACCGATCAAGGCGCTCTATTCAAAATACAGATTCCCAACAAAGCGTTGAAATGAGTGAAAAACGAATTGCTATCATCGAAGATGACCCATTTATCGGTAAATACTTGACCATCATTCTCCGAAAAAACGGGTATTCACCGTTGTCATTTGTCAACAATGCCACTGCCGCTATTCGGCTTTTCGAAAACGAAAAACCTGATTTACTTATTACGGATTTTAATTTATCCGAAAGCAGTTCTTCTCAGCGAAATGAGGCTTTAAGTTTATATAAAACGGCAAATATTCCCGTTGTTGTTTTTTCGTCGCACGTCAAAGACTTCCTGACCAAGAGTTTTCCATCTTTCATTCCTGATGCAATCTTATGCAAGCCTTCTACTGTAGATGAAATTTGTTCAACAATCGGTTTTTGCCTCACCAAGTCGGAGTTTATTAAGAATTCGCAACAAAATATTTCGGAGCCTTTCTATAATTATCCTGTCTCGATAAATGAGGTTTTGTATATACGCCAAAGGCAAAAAGGATTTCAAATCAGGACACATTCGTCCTCCTTAAATTTAGATTCCGATCCAGAGGTTTTTCTACAACACTTCCCAACCAATCAGTTCTTTGCTATCAATGCCAATACGTGGGTTAATTTGGCTCACGTAAAAACAATGACCTCTTCATTGATTTATACCGAAAACGAAGTCCTTAATTTCGACTTTTCTTTCGTGCGGAAATGGTTGTTTAACGAAAAATACAGTCGTTAGATTTCGCCATTTTTCACCATTCAGAACTTTAATGAGTATTTCAGAACATTGTATAATCAATTCGATTATAATGATATATATTTGTAATCATTCTAAATAAGACTTTTGTTAATAGATATTCATGTCAACAGCATTAAAATTTAGTAGCAAATTTTTTAGACAAAAAAAATTACAAATTAAAATTTATAGTATGAAACAGATCTACACTTTGAGGGATTCTTTAAAAAAATTCAGAAACCTCTTTTTCTTTTTGTTTATCATAGGAACAGCCTCGCTGAACTCTTATGGGCAAGGCAACCCGGTTGTCGCAAAAGATTGGACAGCTTTGCCGGAAGCAGACTACATGCTTGACGTTGCTTATCAAATTATCGATTGCGATGGCAGTGGTGTCTATTTTTTACAGCTTCATCTCTTCAATGAGAATAAAACCAAGTCAAAAGCTAATTTTAAGCTGATTATTTCCGATCAGGCATCCGGAAAGTTCTTCGAATATGTCTTAAGCGATTTCCCAATTGCTTTTGCTTCTATGTTGAGCGCTGATTGTAGCTCTACTGATTTTGCCAACCTAAAAGTGGCAATTCCATCCGACTATACTGCGGACAAACTAAGTGTTGAAATAAGCTATCAATAACAAAGAAACGACCATGAAATATATATATTCTTTATTCCTCTCCGTGCTATTTATTTTTAGCATTCAAACTCGAGCTCAAGCACAATGCGATGCTCCTATCATTAACTCTTTTACTCCAAATACCGGCTATATCGGGAGTACCGTAACTATATTTGGAGCCAATTTCGACGCGAATCCCACAAACAATCAGGTTTTTTTTGGTGCTGTACAAGCTACCGTTTTAACCGCTTCCTTTGGTAAATTAGAAGTTAAAGTGCCCGTTGGAGCTACATTGGCTCCCGTTTCAGTTCGAAATGCCTGCGGAAAAATTGCATATTCCAGAGTAGCTTTCAATGGTATTTTTTGCCCTACACCCATTACTGCTGCCACCTACAATTCTACGGCTTTTAACTTGGCGGCCAAAGGAGCCTACAATATGATGGCCTATGATATGGATTTAGATGGTAAGCCAGATGTAATCTCCGGCGCTGTTTCTGCTGGTGGCTTTACAATTGCTAAAAACAATAGCACGCCTGGGAATTTGACCTTCTCACGTTTTGATATCAATTCCGTTGGCCCACAAGGCTTTACGATTGCCGATTTTGATGGCGACGGTGTGTTGGATATTGTATTTACAGCCTCGTCCATGTATGCGCATCGCAATCTTAGCACACCAGGAAACCTTAGCTTCGGCCCACTTCTGAATATTTATGGTTATGCTGGTTTCTATCAAATCGCTTCGGGCGATTTCAACAACGATGGAAAAATTGATGTTGTTAGTGGTGGCGGAAGCGTCATGTATGTTTTTCTGAATACGAGTTCCGGAATTGGAAATATAAGCTTTGCATTGGCAGCCCAAATAAATGTTGGAACAACCAACACAGGAATTCAAGTAGCCGATGTTGATGGTGATGGAAAAGTAGATGTACTGGCTTCGCAAGGACCGGCAAACAGAGCCGTTACTTTAAGAAATACGACTCCAAACGGAAATTCAATTTTTACTTTTGAGGCCCCAGAATATTGGAATTCGGGAGGAAGCTATCCATATCGTTGTATGATCGCCGATTTTGATAAAGATGGTAAAATTGATTTAACAACGTGTAATTATAGTGGAGCTACAAATACTGCTATTTATAGAAATACGTCCTTAGTAGGAAATATCTCTTTTGCTCCAACAGTTAATTTGGCTGCGCCAACGGCCAACTACCGTATTGGTGTTGGTGATGCAAATGGCGACGGATTCCCTGATATTGTTACAAAATCATTGGGAGTAAATGTGTTTTCAGTTTACCCAAATATTAGCAGCGGCCCGGGCGATATTTCGTTTAGCTCCCGTTTTGATTACAATTCATCAGCGATGGCTGAGGTAAGTGGTATTGTGATCGCCGATTTTGATGGTGACTTTGTGCCCGATATTGCAACAAGCGGTATCAGCAGCAATCAAATTCGTTTCCACAGAAATACAAGTTCTCAAGACGACACAACGCCTCCAACGGCAATTTGTAAAGACATTATAGTTGCTTTAGGTCCAACCGGCACGGTTACAATAACGCCCGAAATGGTTGATAATGGCTCCGGCGATGCCTGCGGTATTGATTTTATGTCCCTTTCGGCCTCCACCTTTACCTGTGCGAATATTGGGCCAAACCTCGTAGATTTTGTTGTTACTGACAATGCTGGAAATACTGCAAGTTGCCAAACAACGGTTACTGTTGCTCCGGCAGCCATTATCATAACCGGACAAACGACTGTTTGTCAAGGAGGAGTTATCCCAATGACAGCCAATTTGGGCGATTCGTACCAATGGAAAAAGGACGGAATCAATATTCCGGGAGCAACAACGCAAACCTATTCCGCAACGGAAACAGGAAGTTATTCTGTTGAAGTGATGAATGCCGGCGGCTGTTCAGGGGAGTCAAGTCCTGTTTCCGTAACTGTTAATAATAACCCAACCATTTCCACTTTCCCAACAGAAAATGCTTATTTATGCGGGCCAACACAAACAGCGACAATTACTGCTACCCAATCAAGTATTTATCAATGGCAACTGAATGGTGTAAATATTAATGGTGCAACTCAACAAGAATACATTGCTACAAACGCAGGCTCTTATACTGTTATAGTCGTCGATTTATTTGGCTGCTCTGCTGTTTCCGATCCAATTGTTGTTTCGTCGAATCATGCTGAAATATCCATGAGCGGCAATGCCATAAACATCGCAGACGGTGACTCTGCTCCCGATTTGGCAGATGGAACCGATTATGGAACAATTTTTCCAAATGCGAATTATACGCAAAGTTTTAGCATTTCAAACAGTGGCACCGACGCTCTTTTGATTTCCTCTATTTCTTTTAGCGGTACAGATGCGGCTAGCTGGAGCACAAGTGGGATATCACTTCCTACAACCATTGCGGCAGGAACAAGTCTTGGTTTTGATGCCGTATTCAATGGCCCATCAATTAAATCTTATTCTGCGACTTTAAACCTAGTTAGCAACGACTGCGACGAAACGACATTCTCTTTTGCGCTGAAAGCTGAAATCGCTTGTTTGGCTGCTCATTTTACTGACAGCCCATCAAATTTAACAATTGATACAGAAGCGGGTTTATGTTCGGCTACAGTTGGATATACAGCCAGCTTTGTTGGAAATCCTCAGCCGGAAGTAACTTATGTTTTTTCGGGAGCTACTTCGGGAAGCGGAATAGGAACCGGTAGCGGAACGGTATTTAATTTTGGTATAAGCCAAGTAGAATTAACCGTTTCGAATGCTTGTGGGACAGAAACTATTCGCTTCACCATCGAAGTGAAAGACAATACCGCCCCTACGGCTCTAACACAAAACAGAACCGTACAACTAGACGCTACAGGGAATGCATTTATTACAGCCGCATTTTTGGACAATGGATCGACTGACGCTTGTGGAATTGCCTCTTTTGAAGTTTCAAAAACTTCTTTCGACTGCAGTTCACTTGGCGACAACACAGTTCTTCTTACCGTGAAGGATATTCATGGCAATAGCAGTACAGCAAACGCAATCGTAACTGTTGTGGACGCAATTTTCCCAACCCTCACCGCCCCCGTTTCTATTCATCAAATAAATGATGCCGGAGTTTGTGGAGCAACAATAAATATTGGTCACGCAGTTGCGGCTGATAATTGCAGC
>DYSK01000001.1:3935-39623 GCA_020718315.1 Draconibacterium orientale | reverse complement strand
AAAGCAAGAGTTTTTCGGTGAGCGTTGTTTTTCCCGCATCCGGATGGCTAATAATGGCAAAAGTACGCCGGCGTTTTATTTCTTCTTCTAATCTCATTCGGCTGAAAAATTTGGAGCGGCAAAGATACTAATTTGTTCTTGAATACATTGAAAATGTGCAGTTGCAATATTGAGTGAAATGGACACTAAAACCGTTTTAATCAAAATTATATTTAGCAATAGCGAGTCGCGAATCCATTTTCAAAAGATTCATTACGATCACGGAATCAGTGTCGCCGATATTTTTGCAGAAACTTTTCCTACTTCATTCCATTTATCTGTTTGTATATCAATTGCTACCAGAAACGAAGTAGGCGCCCAATCGATCAATTCGCCACTCAAAACGGTAAGCAGTTCGGGAACTCCGGGATTATGTCCTACGAGAAGGATTTTTGAAGAGCGATCGTCGAACGAATTGATGCAATCAAGAATAACGGTAACAGAAGCCAGATAAAGTTCTTTCACTTTTTGAATTTCCGTAGAAGGAAAATCAAAAACTTCAGCCATAATTTCGGCCGTTTCAACAGTTCTGTTGGCGTTGCTGCAAACAATGGCATCGAGTTGAACACCCATTTCTTTTAGTTTTTCGCCAGCTTCGCGACTTCTACGAATGCCTTTTGAGGTCAACTTCCGTTTGTAATCGGCTTTTTCAAATCCATCTTCGGCTTTGCCGTGACGCATTATGTAGAGTGTTTTCATACAGATATGGACTAAAAATAGGATATTACTGTTTAATAAATTTAGAAGTGGTTTCTGTTCCGTCTTCTTTTCTGAGCTGAAGAAAATAAATGCCTTTTTTTAGTTCCGATACAGGAATAGAAAGTTGGTGCAATTTGCTTTTCGGAAGTCCGGAAACAACCTTTTGTATCCTTCCGGTTAAATCGTAAATACGCAGTTCAAAAGTAGCGGCATTCGAAAAAGACAGGCTCACGTTCAACTGCTGCTGAACCGGATTCTGAAACCTGATTTCATCCATCGATGCATTTTCTTCAACCTGAAGATAGGATTGGTTGGTACGAATTTGGACTACAATAGGCAGGTGATCGCTGTTGTTGTACAGCGCATTCAACACGTCGGCAGGAACAGAAGTATTGGTAGGAGCTGCAATGATAGAAAGATTAAAATGCAAACCATCGTTTCCAAGCGATTTGTATGTTTCGGGAAGAAGTTGCATTCCATGTGTACCGTTCATCAAATCAGAGGATGAAAGGATTTGATCGAATCGATCGTCCATTCCTCCGGTGGAAGCACAGCCATTGTTTTCGGTATGTGTGGATTGCGAATGAATGGCACTAAAGAGCGAATTGTTGTTCCAAGCACCGGCCGAAGAAATAGGATCATAGAGGTAATACAGACCATTGTACGACTTTACCAAATTCTGATAAGCCAATTCTGTTGAAGTATAAACGTTAAAATCGCCCATAAAAAGGTAATTATATCTCAAATCGTGGGTTTGAATATAAGTCATTACTGTATTAGTCATCAAAGCACGATCAGCCGCATCGGTGGCGGTATTTCCTGCTTTGAGGTGAGTAACGATACAACTTATAAAAGCAGTATCATGCGTTTGATCTAAATCAGACGCATTGTAAAAAAGAGTATATATATCTGTTGTTCTGATAATTGTGTTTATAACATCGTGTTTGTAAAGTGTCAGCTTTTGCGAGTTGTAATAGAGCATATTCACTAACCAGTCTCCTTGTGCTTCGGGAGCCATTGTGGCTCGTTTATAATTCGTTTCACCGTTTACGTTTAAAGTGGCACTTAACAAATAATCATGATAGTAACTATTTTCGGCCATTTCGTTGACAGTCAAAATATCTGGTTTCACATAATCAAAAATAGCAGTGAGATATCCATTTTTAGTAACAATATTGTTGTTTGTTGTTGTGCAGTAATCAGTAAAATTTCCATAGTTAAGCAAATTGTACTGCATCACACTTAATTCATCTTGAGCATAAACCGCCGGAATTATGAATATTAGCAGAATAGCGATAAAAAATTTGCGCATACTTTTGGTTTTAGGTCACAAATGTACGATAAAAAAGAGCTCAAAGAATTTAGTACTCAAGCATGCTAATAGAGAATTACCTGACCGCTTATATTTTTTGAAAGAACAACGCCAATGACGCAATTCAGAACATATTTATAAAAGAAAAACCTGCTTGGTGTTAGCAAAGCAGGTTCGGGTATGTTAGCATTATTGCAATTAGTTCAGCATAACAGGCATAATCAGCATTAAAATATCTTCCGCTTCATTTTGGCCTTCAACAGGAACAATCAATCCGGCTCGGTTGGGAGCGGACATTTCGAAGGTTACTTCATCCGTATCCATATTCGAAAGCATTTCCAATAAAAAGCGGGAATTGAAACCAATTTCCATATCTTCGCCGGCATAATTACAACCTAATCTTTCGTTTGCAGCATTCGAATAGTCTAAATCTTCGGCCGACAAAATCAGCTCTTGACCTTGAATCTTGAAACGAATTTGATGAGTCGATTGATTTGCAAAAATAGAAACACGTTTAATGGAATTGTACAAACTAAGTCGGTCGATGGTCATTTTGTTTGGATTGTTGACCGGAATTACGGCTTGGTAATTGGGATATTTTCCATCGACTAATTTGCAGCTCAAAACCAATTTATCGAAAATGAAAACGGCATTTTTTTGGCCATACTGAATCGTAACAAGTTCGTCGTCTTGCGGCAATACGTTTTTCAAAAGATTCAGTGGTTTCTTAGGCAAGATGAAAGAAATATCATAGTCGCCTTTTATATCATTGCGTGTATAACGAACCAATTTATGGGCGTCGGTTGCAACAAAAACAGCGTTTTCCGAATTCAGCGAGCAAAACACGCCCGTCATGGCCGGACGTAACTCATCATTTCCGGTAGCAAACAGCGTTTTGTTAAAAGCGTTTACCAGTATATCGGCCGAGAGTTTCACTTCTACTATTTGTTCCATGGGCAAGTTTTTCGGAAACTCGGCTGCATCGTGTCCTGAAAGTTTATATTTTCCTTCGCCGGCGGCTAATTCTATCTGAAAATCCTCTTTCGAAACGCTAACAGAAATGGGGATGTTTGAAAAAGTTTTTAATGTTTCGATCAACATACGTGCTGGGATAGCCACCTTTCCGGATTCCTCAGTTTTTTCCAAATCCAAACTTACTGTCATGGTGGTTTCCAAATCAGAGCCTGTAATTTTCAGTGCGCTGCCATCCAGTTCAAATAAAAAATCGTCCAAAATAGGCAAAGTATTTTTGCTATTTATCACTCCACTAATCGATTGCAAGCTTCTTAACAAACTTACGCTATTGACTATAAATCTCATCTATTCTATGTTTAAGATTGATTAAAATCGTTTTAATAATGATGTAAAAATATTAAAAAATACTGATTCATTTTTACGAATTGTATTTTTTATTCAACAATTATTCAGCTACTATGATTGTCGGACTCAAATCAGAACTGCCATAGCCGCAGCAATTCGGCCATTAAAAACCCAAGATAATTCCCAACAGCATACCCAATTATCCCAATTGTGATTCCCGGAACTAAAATCTCTCTGTTTTTTAGTGCGCCGCAAACCACCGGAACAAAAGGCGGACTGCAAATCAGTGCTGTACTCGTTATGATCATTGCATCGGCATCAGATTTTGTAATTTTCGACAAGATGAGCTGTACAAATAAAGATCCGAAAATAACAAAACTCAAATAGCCTAAAAGCTCGAAAGAGGGCGAAGCCAAATTGGTTAAATCCACCATGGAAGCGACTACAATGCTGAAAACCAAGATAAGATACATGCCTACGTCGAAAGACTCGTTCACTTTATTTACGCCCGGAATTAAAGAGGAAAGTATTGCCAATGTGCTGATGCTGAGAATAATTGCAATCATAAAATAATCCTTTGGAAAGAGCATGGCTAGTCCGCCGGAAACGGCCACAATTAAAATAGCTAGTCCCGTAACCTTAACAATTGGCCATAGCGCAGCACGTTTAAACAGAACGTCGTAGGATTCTATTGCTTCCATATGATCGAGCGTTTCGGATTCGGCAGATTTTTTGAATGCAGGCAGGAGATAATTGAAGAATCTTTGAGCCACTGTTAATAAAAATAGAAAGTAGATGGCTCCAATTATCAGATCGTAGGAATGCACGAGCAAATAGGTAGCCGGATTCACATCGAGCATTACCTTTAGCGACGCCAAATTGGGTGTTCCTCCGGTATAAACCCCCACCAACAATCCGCCCACTTTCCAAAATTCCGTATCGCCTTCTGGCTTAAAAATCAAATAGCCCAAGGCAACTGTGGTGATTACGCTGAACAATCCTATCAAAAGCGCCTTAAATGTTGGACCGGCTAAGCGAAACCAATCTTTGATTTTGGAAGGGAAGAGCAAGAGCGGTATGGCCAAGGGCACTGTTATGCTTGTAAGCAAATCTTGCGTTGAAAAAAAATCATCGGGCAAAAGCCGCGATAATCCCAAAACAACACCAAGAATGTAAGCAATGGCGACCGAACCTACTTTTTTAATAAAAGGAAAATTTTTACATGCTCTTAAAATAATTGCCGGAGCAATAAAATAAAAAGCAATTATTAGGGCTATATCTATTCTCATAGGTACAAAGTTAATAGAATAATTTAATCAGGCAAATACTTTAGAGTTCTTGCGTTTTTACAATCCCAGAGGAAAGTACGAGCTCTTTTAAACTGGCGTATGAATTGGATATATATTCCAATACTTTTGAATTAGGAACCCACTCGGCTCTGAGAATATCTTCCTCGACTTGCGGATTCAAAGTTCCTGCAAAGCGAGTTGACATCAGAAACCAATAGGTCTTTTTCACTATCCATTCGTTTCGGAATCGGTAAATATGAAAAGTGGTGGGCAATTCGTTGACGATTTCCAATCCATTTACTCCCGTTTCCTCTTCCACCTCTCGCACGGCGGCTTCCCTACAATTCTCATTCTTTTCCATTTTCCCTTTCGGGAAATCCCAAACCCGAAAGCGTTCGATCATAAGAAGCTCATTTTGTGTATTTAAAACCACACCACCGGCAGCTTCCAAAACAGAAAACTCTCGCAAAAACAAATCGATTGGATTTTTCATTTCTGCGTTTGGAATTATCCTGATATTCGTATTAAAACGACCACTGCGGATCATCATTGCCAGATTAAAGAGGAGATTGTTCGAAGCTTCTAACAGTTCATGTTCTTCATTTTCAATATCTTGACTCGTTGAAAAATCGTCAAAGAAAATCCAGTTATCATTGATAAAAACTTTATATTTTTGCTTAAACGAAATCATCTAATTTCAATTTTTCAACACATAAACGAAAGGCTACGGCTTTTCGAAACCAAAAATAGAAGAAATATTTTATTATCCGTCAAAATAAGCAACACTTAAATCGGTATGGCACAAAACAATACGATTAACGCGCAAGAAGTTGCCTTTCAAATTGCAAAATTGCTTTTGAAAATAAAGGCTGTAAAATTGCAACCCAACAAACCATTTACTTGGGCATCGGGGTGGAAGTCGCCCATTTATTGCGACAACCGACTGACGCTTTCCTATCCGCAGATTAGAACTTATATCCGCCAGGAATTTGTAAAACTCATTCAAGATGAGTTTGGCGATGTAGATTTGATTGCCGGTGTTGCTACAGGCGGCATTGCACACGGTGCTTTGGTAGCACAAGAATTGGGCTTGCCTTTCGCTTATGTTCGCTCCACACAAAAAGAACATGGATTGACTAACCAAGTGGAAGGAGTTGTAGAAGCCGGACAAAGAGTGGTTTTGATTGAAGATTTGATTTCGACGGGCGCAAGCAGTTTGAAAGCCGTGGAAGCATTGAGAGATTTAAAATGTGAAGTAAAAGGTTTACTTGCCATTTTTAGCTACGACTTCGAAATTGCAAAAACAACTTTTGAAGAAGCCAAATGTAAAATCCATACACTTTCTAATTATCCGGCACTTTTGGAACAGGCATTGGCCGACGAGTTTATTGTTGAAAAAGATTTAATGTCTTTGAAAAAATGGCGGAACGACCCGTCGAATTGGGGAAAATAAAATGACAAACATTACAAGCACTAAAAAAGCAATCGCTGCTTCTGCGGAAACCGTTTATGCGTACTTATCCGACTTTAACAACTTAAAAGAGCTTATGCCGAGCAAAGTGGTGAACTGGAGTTCAACAACAACAAGCTGTGCATTTACCATCGATGGAATGGCTCATTTGAATATGGCTTTTGGGAAAAATGTAGAGAACGAAAAGATCGAAATGATTTCCGCTGGAAAAAATCCATTTTCTTACGACTTGAGCACCAACATAAATAAAATGGAGGGTGAAAATTGCGAAGTATATATTCTTTTCAATGCCGATATGAATCCCATGTTGGCCATGATGGCCAAAAAGCCGCTTCAAAACTTTGTGGATATTCTTGTGGAAAAATTGCAAGAAAAATACAAATAATTTCTGCTAAAGAAATTCGATCTCTTTGATGTCGTAAATTTTTCGGCTTTCGTTTTCGTGTTGAATAGTCAATCGACCGTACAAATCGACACCGCAAATTTTTCCGTTGAAAACTCCGTTTTTGTCCTTATACGCTCGTTTTTGACCAAATCCATACAGCATTTTCTTATAGTTGACCTCCATTGTTTTTGTTTTCCCATTGCGCAAAAGATTCCATTGGGATTCAATACACAGAAGCAAAGCGGCTAATTCGGCATCTAAATCATATTCATATTCCGTCAGTTGCTTTAAGGAAACCGGATTTCTGGCATCGCTTTTAAAAACCGTTTGGTTCATATTCAATCCTATTCCAACAATGCTGTTTTCCAATTTTTCGCCCAAAAAGGAATTGTAGGTAAGCATTCCCGATATTTTTTTACTTCCCACATACACATCGTTTGGCCATTTAATCTGTACGTCAGCAATTTGTTTGTTTGTCAAATAATCTACAATGGCTAAGCTAATGGCCTTATTGAGCGAAAAAAGTTCGGCCGCAGGCAAAAACGAAGTATCTAAAAACATGCTAAATGTGAGGTTTTTCCCCGCTTCGCTTTCCCAGGAATTTCCGCTCTGACCGATTCCATTTTCTTGATTTACGACCCGAATTACATCTCCCGGATTCAGCTTTTTTTGATTTAGCCACTCTTGCATCAGCAAATTGCTCGAAGCCGCCTTTTCGATGGTGTAAATGGTAAATTCGTTCTTCATAGCGTTTGAATATTTCTTATCGGAATTGCCTTCTTTTGATCAAAAGGAAGCATGGCATTGATAAGCATAAAGTGATCGTAATTTTTCAGGTCGGCATAGGAAATCTTACATTCTTCCACAACGCCATCGTTCAACAATTGTTCGCGCCTAAGCCCGGCAAGCAAAGGCGTATTGGAAGTGAACCATTGGCCATTTTTTGAGAAAATAAGATTGGAAAATGAAGTATCACTCACCTTTCCGTTTTTCAGAATCAAGACCTCATCGGCAGGCCAAGCACGCATTTTCAATTCATTCAATTGATTTCTGTCGATCGATTTATGCGCATAGCTCACATTGGCTTCGATGGGTTTCAATGTGCTTATGTTTTTGTCGTGGTAAAACGAAAATTGAATTTCTCTTATTTCATAATCGTACACAATTCGGCATTTTACCACACCTTTTCTAAAAGATTCAGGAATCTGAAGAAGTTGTTTCAAATCCTGTTCTTGCTCCACGCAAAAAAACAACTTACGCGTGGCATTGAACCGTTCGTTGTGCAAATCGATCAAATCTACTTTTCCGTCAAAAAACCGAATAGTTTCAATAAATTGGGACATACACTTTGTCTATAAGTTCTTGGTATTCGCTTTCTGCCTTACTGAAAATGGTAATTCCGCCACCGCTTTTAAAAACCAAAGTTGCGTTTTGCTCATCAATAAAACGAATCATCACGGCACTATCCATATTTTGTCCATCAAAATAGCCAAATACACCCGTATAAAATCCACGATTGTAATTTTCGGCATCCTTAATAACTTCCAATGTTTTTGTTTTTGGTGCGCCACTGATAGATCCAGCCGGTAAAAGCTGAAAAAAACGACTGCCCAACTCATCAAAAAAATCGAAATCCAAATCTCCAACTATTTTTGAGCTCACCTGCAACAATTCTTTTTGATTTGTTTTGACTCGTTCGATGTATCTAAAACGTTCGACACGAACATTGCTGGCCAACATACTCAAATCGTTTCGAATCAAATCAACGATAGTGTTGTGTTCGGCCTTTTCTTTCACATCGTTCAAAATTATGCGCTCAGCGTCGGGAATAGCGGCATCAATGGTGCCTTTCATAGGAAATGAAGCAATGCTATCCTTTGCGATTTGAACAAAAATCTCTGGCGAAAACACCACAAATTGATCCTTGAGCCAAAGTTTATACGGCGCATTGGAGCGGTAAAATATTTCTTGAGTTCCGATGCTAAGACTGATTGGCGTAGGTTGTGTGAGGTTTACAAGATAGGTATTTCCAAAATCCAGCTGTTTTTTCACTTTTTCGAAAGAATCCAAATACGACTGAAAAGAAATGGGAAATTTAGAAAAATCGAGCTCCGGATTTGTTTGCCGAAACTTGGTTTTGTCAGCATTTGTATATGAACCAATCGAAAATAAAATTTCAGAATCATTTATTTCGTCAGGCTGAAAAATAATACTGTTGTCGCCCAAAAAATCAATCACAAACAGAAAAGGCTTTCGCTCTTTGCCCATTCTATTCATCTTTTCGATTGCTTGATTTTTGTTCAACATATCAATCAATTTTTTATAGTATTGCAAAGATAAAAATTGCCCTTTATGAATGTGCTTTTGCTCGACAATTACGATTCGTTCACCTATAATTTAAAGCAATTGATCGACCAGTTTGGCGTAAAACGGCTTGATATCATAAAAAACGACAAAATCCGCTTGGAAGATGTGGCTTTTTATGATAAGATAATGCTTTCGCCCGGCGCCGGACTTCCTCGCGATGCCGGCTCGATGTCAGAGATTATCCGAAAATATGCTCCCTCGAAATCCATTTTGGGCGTATGTTTGGGACATCACGCCATTGCCGAGGCTTTTGGTGGGAAATTGTACAATCTCGAACAAGCCGTTCATGGTCTCAGCAAAACCATTGCGATTTTAAAGAACGACATCCTTTTTGAAGGTGTTCCAAACAAAACTCAAGTAGGATTGTATCACAGTTGGGCGGTTTCGCAGGATGAATTTCCAACTGATTTAGAAATAATTGCCCGCAGCGAAGAAAATATTACCATGGCTTTGCGGCACAAAAAATACAAGCTCAAAGGCATACAATTTCATCCGGAGTCCATCATGACTCCTTATGGCAAAACAATAATTTGGAATTGGCTCAAAGAAGAGCTTTAAGTCACTGCTATTTCAGGCTAAACCGATGATTTTGTATCTGTATTTCTTCGGGCGAGAAATCAAAATTTATTCCGTCGAACGCTACAATTCTGTTGGCCAACGGCATAAGTCTTTGTGCCGATGCTTTGATTGGGAATTGATCTTTCATTTTGAAATACAGAAACAGTCCCGGTTCCACAATTTCGCGCAGTCCTCCAGATTCACAAATCCACAACACCTGCTTGTCGGCCATAGTGCTCACCAAATTAAAAGCTTTTGTCAAAGCTTGGTCTGACTTGGTTTGAACAAAAAAAACTTCATCAGCACCGGCTCTCAACAAACGCGAGCTATCTTTGGATCCGTTTATGTCTTTTTCGAGCGAAATCTGAAAATTTTTTTCCTGAACAATCAGATAAACGGGATTTTTGGAATGGAAGTGCGGCGTAATCTTAAGTGCATTCACTTTGTAATTCAATCTTTTCAGATATTGAATACAAGCCACTCCAAAACTCGTCTTTCCCACATTTTGCCCTGCTCCGGCTAACAACAGCAGATTTGGCATCACAAAGTTTGCAGGCAAAGGGCTCTCTATATTTTCAAATTCAAGCATTCGATTCTTGCTGTGCGATTATTTCGACTGCCACGTTTCGTAATACGAACATTTGTTGTATTTCTCGTTTATTCGGATATAGGTTTTTGCTGCACGAAGAATTACCCACTGATCAATGACTTGCTGTTTCTTTTTATTGATCGTTGCTTTTTGAATTACATCATAATCTTGCTCCATATTGGCTTTATGAGGAGCCGTTTTATCTACCAATTGAAGCATGCGGAAGGCGGGCATATTTTCTTCGGTAGTAAAGCTTACTGTACCGGAAACTTGTCCAATTTCCATATTGTCGATCACATAAAATATTTTTGGATCCAATTCTTCGGCTTGGAATTTTGAATTGCCCGAATTTGGATTGATAATTAATCCCCCGTTAAAGCGGTTTTGATTGTCCGAAAAGAGCCTTGCTGCATCGGCAAAAGAAATGCTATCGCTCAAAATCAAGCCATGAATGCTATCCAAGAAGTCGGCAGCTTTTTGAAGTTCGATTGGAGAGATTTTAGGGCGAAGCAAAATATGGCGCACATTGATAAAATCATCTTTTCGCTCAATCATTTGGATAACGTGGTATCCGGCCTCTGTTTCAACAATACCGGAAATTTCGCCTTCTTTCAATCCAAAGGCAACCGATTCAAATTCGGGATACAATTCGCCTCTTCCGTACATTCCAAGCTCGCCACCTTTTTTGGCCGAACCTGGATCTTCCGAATAAAGGATAGCCAAGGTAGCAAAATTTTCGCCTTTCAAAACCCGCGTTCTCAAACCCAAAAGCCGCTCTTTAACAGCTAATTTTTCTGCTGCTGAAACAGGTGGTTTTTTTACAATTTCGGCCACTTGAAAGGCCGTATTGATCAAGGGCAAACTGTCGCTTGGTATTTCCTTGAAAAAAGCTTTTATTTCCTTGGGAGTAATGTTTACGTTTTTTGTGATGGCAGCCTGAACTTCTTGCTGCATCAACTGATCCTGAATAATTTCACGCATTTCCTCCTTGAATTGATCTACCGTTTTGTGGTAATATTCTTCCAGTTTTTCCTGACTTCCAAATTGCGAAATAAAATATTTAAACCTCCGGTCCAATTCTTGATTTACAGAGGAACTATTCACAACAATGCTGTCGATATCCGCTTGATTAAGAAGTAATTTTTGAAAAATCAGCTCTTTCAATATATCGCACTTAATCGTTGCAGAACTTCCCTCTACATAACCTTGCATGCGATGTTGCATATATTGGGTTTCAATATCGGATTGAAGGATGATGTTTTTGCCAACAACGGCAACCACCTCATCCAATACTGTTAGTGGTTTCTGTTTGATGTCTTGCGCAAAGGCAAGCAAGCTTAAAAGGGCAAAGGTGAGTATTGAAAAAGTCTTCTTCATTTTAATTTTTTTTCGTTAGCTGATTGGGTTCAAAATTAAGACAATAATCGAATGCGATCATTCAAATTAATAAATCTCGAAATTCTTTTGTTGAAAAGCGCGTTCAAATAAAGCACTTTCCATGTTTTCAATTAATAATAGCTTTCTTTTGTTCAAAATTATCCGCTTTATTTTCTCGCGCTCAAACTCCAAAGGCGATATTTCTTCGGCCACTTTATAATCTTTGATGTAAATAAAATAGACAAATGGGGCATTTTTGAACTCAATAAATTTGTTGTTTTTCAAAAAAACAGCATTGTTGTATGTGGTCAGCGGAATTTTCGACAAAACATCATTGAAGGGAATCCACTTTTCGTCGTCGGTAAAATAATCCACACCGTTTTGGACACAAAAACTCTCCAACTTTGTTTTTTGCAAGTCAACATCGCCTACTTGCTGAAATAGCGATCGCGCCCTGAGCAGTTCTGGCGAATTTTCTTTCATTTGAATAAAGCTAAATTGCACAATGCTTTCCTTAAGTTCAAAATCACTCAGATGTTCCGAATAATATTTTGCCATTTCGTATTCCGAAATAACGGTATCGAGCTCTTGTTCGATATAGCGTTTTTTAAACTGAAACAAAAGCAGCGAGTTTCGGTATTCGGCCATCTGTTTTGTAAAATCTTTCAAACTATCGGGCAGATTGCTTTCCGCATGCAGAAGTAAAATTTCATTGCGAACCCACGAATTTACGAGGCTTTGAACCAATTGCAAAGAATCGGTAGAACTGATCCCCGGCGAAATATGCTCTTTGATATCGGAAAAATAAAAATAGTGTTCTTTTACGCGTGCCAGAATAACACCATCTTTCTCCGGGCCTTTGTTGGCACAGGATGCGAGTCCCAGCAAGAAAACAAAAAACACTATTTTATTTATGGTATTCATCAATTACTTCGCTTTTTTAATTCCTTTAAAGCTTCTTTGTTTACGACAATTTCATACTTTGTTCTCAGATCTGTAAGCCATTGTTTTTCCAGAAAATCTTGATAGTCGGCAATGACGAGTCCACGTGTTTCGTTGAACTGCTTTTGTTCCGGCTTGAATAGTTCGCGAAAAACAACAAGCTGATCAGCCTTTCCATTTGCATCTTTGAGCGTATAAACAGCCTCTTTTTTCCATTTGAAACCTCCGTAAGGCGAATTTTGTCCTTTTTCGATTTTCAAGGTTTCGATCCGAATGGGCATAAGGCTATCCATTTTTACTTCCTGAAGTATTTCTTCTTCTGTTTTTTTGTTTAAGAGCATTTCTTTTACCTTTCCAAAATAACTTTTGTCGTTAAAATGAAACACACTTATTTCGGCTCTTTCTTTCCATTGGAATTTTTTTTGATTTTGGCGAAAGAAATTTTGAAGTCCGAGCGTGTCGGAAGACGCTTTTGACCATACTTTCTTGTCCATGACTTCAAACAAAAGCAGCCCTTCGCGGTATTCATTCATAATCATCCGGAAATCGAATTGTTTTTCTTCCAAATGCTTTTCTTCGAATGCCAAGCATGCCTTATCTTTGTATTCATTGAAAGAGCTCTGATACAGACTTTGTGCATTTGATGGCATGGTGGCAGCTCGCCTTGCGAATACAAATTCTAAGAAATAAAATTGAGTATAAATTTGGTCGCGGATTTTAAAAACGGGCTTTTGCAAATTTTTCAACGATTGAATATCAAAGTCTTTGTTGTAAAAATCGCTGTTAATCGCCTTCAAAGCTTCGGTTGCCGCCTCCGGAAATTCCTGAAAATTTTCTTCGAGCTTGATTTGGGCAATTTTGGCTTGTTCTCCTTTGGCCGATCTCACATCGCGTTTCAATTTTTCGTTGATGTCTTTTTCCAAAGTCTCAAAACTTCCCAAAGGCTTTAATTCTAGGTATTTGAGAATATGCCAACCAAAACTCGTTTTGAGCGGTTTCGAAATCTCGCCAATTTGCATTTTTGAAATTGCTTCGATAAATTCCGGAACCATTCTGTTGGCCGAAAACCAGGGCAATTCGCCTCCTTTTTCGCTTGAGCCTTTATCGTCGGAATAGTGCAAAGCTACATCTTCAAAAGATTGTCCTTGCTGTATCAGGGTGTAAATTTTTTCTATTTTTATTTTAGAAGAATCGATGGCCGATTCCGAAGCCGCGTTTTGAATAAAAATATGCGCTGCTCTGGCTTGCGTAAAGGCATGAATTTTGTCCGTCAATAAGATTAAATGATAACCAAAGCGCGTTTGTACCGGAGGCGAAATTTCTCCTATATTCAAATGAAAAACAGCTTCTTCGAATGGATAAACCATATCAAAAGTGCCAAAATAGCCCAAGTCGCCTTTGTTTCCCGGTCGTTTCGGACGATCGGCTCCCATATCCATATCTCGCGCCGATGGATCTTCGGAAAACAAAACGGCCGCATCGGTGAAGCTATATTTTCCACCAAGAATCTCTTCCCTGATCTTATTCGCTTTTTGATAAGCAACTAAAGTATCGGCTGGAGTCGCATTCTCGCCTATGCGCAACAAAATATGACTGGCTCGAACAATATTCTGCATGCGGGCATAAACTTCTTTTACTGTTTGCTCGTTTATTTCTTCTATCACCAAATAAGGTTTTACAAGCTGTTGGCGATAGCCGTTCAATTCTTTAACAAAAGCAGCATTGGTATCCAAATGAGCATCTTTGGCTTCTTTTACCTTCAGTTTGAATTTTATGAAAAGATCGAGGTACTCGTCTAAATCTGTTTTTTTGCCCTCTATATTTATTTTATTGTTTTTCTGATAAATAGCCCAAAATTCTTCAGTTTCAACTTTCTCGTTTCCTATCTGAAGGAGTATCTTTTCTGAGTTTTGTGCGTAATTTGTCGAAATAGTTACAATTCCTAACCCAAGTATAAAAAGCCATTTTTTTAGCATATCTCTATTTTTGAAAAAATTAACGACTATAGTTTGGCGCCTCGCGCATGATTGAAATATCGTGTGGATGACTTTCAATAACTCCGGCGGCAGTAATTTTTGTAAATTTTGCTTGTTGAAGCGTTTGTACATCTTTTGAACCCGAATATCCCATTCCGGCGCGCAATCCACCAACCATCTGGTGAATTACCTCAGAAAGACTTCCTTTATAAGGAACTCGCCCCACAATTCCTTCCGGAACCAGTTTGCTTATTTCGTCTTCCATATCCTGAAAATACCTGTCTTTGGAGCCTTGCTGCATGGCTTCCACCGAACCCATTCCGCGGTACGACTTGAATTTCCGGCCTTCAAATATAATCGTCTCACCCGGCGACTCATCCACACCGGCAAACAAACTTCCAGCCATAATTGTATCGGCGCCGGCAGCCAACGCTTTCACAATATCGCCCGTATATCGAATTCCACCATCTGCAATCACCGGAACTCCGCTTCCTTTGATGGCTTCGGCAACATTTAAAACAGCAGAAAACTGAGGAACGCCTACACCTGCAATCACACGAGTAGTGCAAATGGAACCGGGTCCAATCCCAACTTTAACAGCATCGGCGCCGGCTTCAACCAAAGCTTTTGCTGCATCGCCGGTGGCAATATTGCCAACAACTACCTCCATATTTGGATACAATTCTTTTATCTTTTTCAATGTAAGAACAACTCCTTTTGTGTGGCCGTGTGCGGTATCCAAAACCAAAGCATCGACACCGGCTTTAACAAGAGCTTCGGCTCTACTCATTGTGTCGCCACCAATTCCGATTGCTGCAGCCACGCGCAGCCGCCCACGTTCGTCTTTGCAGGCATTTGGGCGTTCTTTTATTTTTATGATATCTCGATACGTAATCAAGCCTACCAATTTGTATTCCTTATTAACAACCGGAAGCTTTTCGATTTTGTATTCTTGCAAGATATCGGCGGCTTTTTCAAAAGTAGTGAATTCGCTCACAGTTACAACCTTTTTAGTCATCACCTCTTTGATGGCTCTATCCAATCTTCGTTCGAAGCGCAAATCGCGATTGGTAACAATGCCCACCAGTTTATTCGATTTATCCACCACCGGAATTCCACCAATGCGGTATTCGCTCATCAAAGAAAGCGCATCCGACACAAGTGCTTTAGAAGAAATGGTGATGGGATCGATAATCATTCCGTTTTCTGCTCGTTTCACTTTGACAACTTCTCCGGCCTGCATTTCGATCGTCATATTCTTATGAATCACACCAATTCCGCCTTCTTGCGCCAGCGCAATGGCCATTTTAGATTCTGTAACAGTATCCATGGCAGCAGAAATAATGGGGATATTGAGACTAATATTGCGCGTGAATCGAGTTCTTACATCCACTTCGCGAGGCAAAACCTCCGAATAAGCGGGAATCAAAAGTACATCATCGTAGGTCAAACCTTCACCACTAATTTTTTCTGTTCCTGCAGCCATTGTTTTAAAATTTTAGCAGCAAAAATAGGAAAATTTTCAGTGGTAAAAAGTTAAAATAAGTGAATGAAATAGGCTGGTTTTCTGCAAACAAAGAACGACGCTCCTTCGAAAAAAGCGTCGTCCATTTAATTCGTCTCGCGGCTAAAGTGTAAATTCCAGTCCGAGCTGAGTGAGTTTTTCCGATTTCGGCATACTGGTTTGCAAATCCCAACCTCGTTCGGTATAGTATTTTTCTACCCATTTATCAAAATCGGCATGAGAAGCCAATACATCTTTGCCTTTGCCATACGTATGTGCATCTTTAAAGAAGCGTTCGGGAAGCTTGTCGTCGGCACGTGTAAAACCTTCCCGGTAATTGAACATTTTTTCCAGATTAAAAACACGTTCGCCAATCTGATTAAACTCTTCGTCGGTATGTTCTTCGCCGGTGATGGCTTCAATAAATTTTCGATACGAGATATCGTTTTTGTACCAGCCTCCGGCAAAACTACAAGCGCCCAACGAATCCTGTATTGCGCTATTGTTTTGACGACTAAAGCTTGAGCTATTCAGATGGCATGCGCCTCTATTTGCCGTAGCGTATGTAATCATCATTCGTTCAGCATTTACGTTCACATTCCAAGCGGCCAGTTCATGCCCTTTTACATGAATGGCGAATTCTTCTGAACCTTTTCCGATTTTCTGCGCCAAGGCTTTTACACCCATGGAAGCAATCTTTCCTATTCCCTGACGGCGAGCAATCTTGTGAATCATTTCGATAGAAGCATCAATATTTCCCCATGTGAGATCAATTCCGTCCAAAAAAGTTAAATCAATCATTCCTTTTTCTCTGGCTTCCATCAAAAATCCCAGTACGCCTCCCGTTGTGATGATGTCGATGCCGTAATCATCGCAAATAGCGATCATTTTATTTAGACCGGCCAAATCTGAAATCAAAAGATTGGCTCCCAACATGGTGCCGGTTTCGTATTCCGGGCCGTCGTGTACAACTCCACCATAAGCGCCTTTGGCAAATCCGCTTTTTTTGCAGGCCAATTGGCAGGAGAAACAGGCAAAATCGCGTTTCCAAATTTGTGTTCTGGCCGATTTTGTATTGATCATTTCCACTTCTTTAAAGGTTCCTTCGCGGTAATTTCGCACCGCCATGGTTCCATTATTGCTGGAGTTTTGCAAAGCATGAGCCGTTCCTCCCGAACGCCAATATTCAACACCTTCTTTGTCTTCCCGAAAAGCTGTTCTGGCTTTTTCCAATAGTTCGAGATACATTTTATGCTTAGCCAATTGAGGTTGTTTTGTTCCTTTTACAACAATCGCTTTCAGGTTTTTTGATCCCATTACGGCTCCAACTCCACCACGTCCGGCTGCTCGAGCAGCGGTGTTTAAAATACTGGCATAGGGAACCAAATTTTCGCCACCTTGCCCAATGTAACACGATTGGTACTCTTTTCCATATTTTTCGATGAATGCCTTATCAAAACTATCGGTTCCCATTCCCCAATAGGAAAGGGCGCTTTTGATTTCTACTTTATCGTCTTCGATAAGAATATAAACGGGCGAGCTGGCTTTTCCCATTACTACAATGCCATCATAGCCCGCAAACTTTACTTCCGGACCAAAAAATCCGCCCATATTGGCGTAGGAAACAGTGGAAGAATGTTCGTACTTTTTGTTTTCAGGAGAAGTTCTTGGCGATTTCGTAACAACGGTTGTTCGCGAAGAAGAGGGAATTGGCAATCCACTAAATGGTCCTGGCATAAAACACAAGGGATTTTCGGGCGACATGGGATCGAGGCCGGGTTTTTTGATTCGATCCCATAAAATTTTCATTCCCAAACCTCTTCCTCCCAGAAAATTTTTTAGATCACTTTTGCTTATCGGCGTTTTATTTATTTCTTTGGTAGTCAGATTTATATCCAACAAAATACCATATTGCCCCATTATATTATCCATTGATCACCTCCTCTGCTTCATAATAACGTTCAAATAATTTTTCGGCAATTTCTTGGGGCGACAATCCAAAATAAGCACCCTTGATATCCACCTCTTTAAATGACAAAGCGCCAAAAGGACAATATTTTACGCACTGAGGATCGCCACCACACTGATCGCAAATATGCTCCGGATGATTGGTTTTCGGATTCATTTTGATGACACCGGTGCGTTCTGTGTTGCACGCATCGGCGCATGAACCGCAACTGATACAAACATCGTGGTTGGTACGAATGGCTTGCGTAAGCTGATCGCGGTAGATGGATTTACGAATGGCCTTTGGATCGGTCGTAACGGGGCAAGCATTTACACATGGAGTGTCGGGGCAATTGGCGCAAACGCTTGGAATATCCACATCGGGATTGAAATGATAAACTTGAATATTTCCCAATTTTGGGTTTCCCAATCCATTGAGTTGTTCGCCGTCAATTTGAACGGGATGATGAAAAGCCGAACAAACGGTTTCGCAAGTGCGGCAACCTGTACATTTGTCGAAATCGACAACAATGGCTTTAAGCAGTCCGTTTGAAGGCTCATTCCCAAAAAGGAAATGATATTTTCCCAAAATAACGACTCCACCACCACCAATGGCTAATTTTTTCAGAAAATCTCTTCTGCTGGTTTCTTTGTGTGTCATAAATAAAATTCGATTTTTATGAATTTGTGTACTTTGCTCTCTCTAAATTATGATTTTTTTCAGCATAAAATTACTATTTTAGAAATGCCTTTGTTTTAAACGCGCCAATTTGTAACGATTATAAATTACAAGTATGATCTGTCTAAACTCAATTTTGTGGACTTTAGCCTATAAATTTACGGAATTTGATATTTTTACTTATCGGTTGATATCATCACATTAAAACAAAAAAATGAATGTACTCTTAATAGAAAACATAGATTTTGCGGATTTGGATTTTTCAATAACGAAATTGGCAAAAGCGGACTACGATAATTGCATTTTTGCGAACTGCAATTTTTCGAATGTTGATGTTTCGGATTATAGCTTCGAAAACACTCTGTTTGAAAATTGCGATCTAAGCAATGTTCGTATAAAAAACACTTCATTTAAAGAGGTGAAATTGTACCAATGCAAAGTACTCGGCTTGCATTTCGAAGATTGCAATGCCTTTTTGTTTTCGATCCAATTCGAAAACAGCCAGTTGAATTTATCCTCCTTTTATAAACGAAATTTGAGAAATACGCGATTCAAAAATTGCCAGCTTTATGAGGTCGATTTTGCCGAGGCCGATTTGAAGGGCGTGAATTTTGAGAACTGCGATTTAAGTGGGTCAAATTTTGAAAACACCCTTTTAGAAAAAGCAGATTTCCGCACCGCTTTCAACTATTCTTTTGACCCAGAACTAAATAAAATCAAGAAAGCGAAATTTTCGAAAGAAGAAATACTGGGCTTGTTGCGAAAATACAACATTGAAGTATCGTAAATTCTCGCTAAAAAATTTGTTCTCTTTTATTTTAATAAAACTTTGTTCGCACAAACTTTTGGTTTCTAATCTATTACAATAATAATTCATTGGAACAAAAAAAAATATCTACCTGCTTTTAAACCTTTTTTTCTTTGGGCTGTCAAAGAAGCAGATTTTTAAAAACAACATTTTAATTTATTATAAAACGAAGATTATGAAAACAAAAAGTATTTTATCGAGCGTATTAGTATTGAGCATGATTGTAGCTTTTGGCTATAGTGCAATGGCACAAAGAGGACAAGGAATGGCTCCAAAAGGGCAAGGGATGATGGGACAAGGAATGAATCAAAATGCGGCCAACGGCAATTGTGCATTTTTAAATTTATCAGCCGATCAACAAACAAAGGTGAGCGATTTACGTACAGCACTTATCGCAAAAAACCTTCCTTTGCAAAACCAACTTGGCGAACTTGCCGCCAAAAAACGCAGTCTTCAAACCGGAAACAATCAAGATTTGAAAGCCATTTCGAATGTGATCGACAACATGAGTGGAGTACGTGCTCAAGTTCAAAAAAATGCTGCTGAACATCGTTTGGCAGTTAGAAGTTTACTTACAGACTCTCAAAAAGTTTTATTTGATGCACATCAAGGTGCAGGCAAAGGAATGGGCGCTGGGAAAGGAATGGGTGGAAAAAGAGGAGCCGGTTTTGGAAACCAAAACTGCCCACGTTTTGCAAAATAAATCAGCGCTTCCGCTGAAAGAAGCCAATAAATATTTTTCAAAAATTCAGACTGAACCGGAAAACAAAATTTTCCGGTTTTTTTCTTCTCCAAACTGCAATTATTTCTTAGTTGTCGGTGTAAGGATTAAACGCAACGAAGTGTCTTTGGTGATGTAAGCAAATGCCCAGTTGATAAAAACGATGAGTTTGTTTCGAACACTCAAGATAAGCATCAAGTGCAAAAACATCCAAATAACCCAAGCAAAATACCCTTTGAATCGGACAAATGGAAAGTCAACCACAGCTTTGTTTCGCCCTATTGTAGCCATTGAACCAAGATCTTTGTATTCAAATTCTTTTTGTGGTTTTCCTTTTTTAATTCTGTTTAAATTTTTTGCCAGATTTACGGCTTGGTTTATGGCCACATTTGCCACTTGTGGATGGCCAAAGGGATAATTAGGCGTTTCCATATACGCAATATCGCCAAGTGCAAAAACGTCATCGCTAAAAAGTGTTTGGTTTGTTCTGTTTACGGCAATTCTATTTCCGCGCTTAATTTCATTTTCGGGAATTCCTTCGATATTATTTCCAATTACGCCCGCAGCCCAAATAACCGTTTCTGTTTTGATTGTCGGGCCTCCTTTCAAGGTCAAAATTTCGCCATCGTAGTTTTCGACAAAGGTTTCGGTTAAGATCGTTACACCCATATTTTCGAGGTATTTTCTGGAAGTTTGCTTCGCGTTTTCGCTCATATTGTTCAAAGTGCGTCCGCTTCCTTCTATCAATATTATTTTAAAAGCCGAAAAATCGATTCGCGGATAATCTTTAGGCAAAATATTTCTTTTTATTTCGGCAAAAGCTCCCGCAAGTTCAACGCCGGTTGGGCCAGCGCCAACAATGACCAATTGAAGCAAATCTCCTCTTTTCTCTTCGGGAACAGCCAAGACAGATTCGAAAGTTTGAAGGATGTGGTTTCGAATGGTAATGGAATCGTAGGTCGATTTTAAGGAAAATGCGTTCTTTTCAATCTCCCGATTGCCAAAAAAATTGGTTTTACATCCTGTGGCAATCACCAAATAATCATATTCGAAATCGCCAATATTGGTAGAAATGCTTTTTTCCTGATGATTTAGCCGAAGCAATTCGCCCATCCGAATACGAACGTGGTTTTTGTTTTTAAAGATGTGTCGGATTGGAAAAGAAATACTCGATGGTTCTATCTGCGACGTGGCCACTTGGTAAAACAAAGGCTGAAATTGATGGTGATTTAATTTGTCGATGATTAAAATATCGAAAAATTGAGGGTCTATTTTGCGAACAAACTGCAAACCTGCAAAGCCTGCTCCTACTACAATTATTTTTTGTTTCATGATTAGATCTTGTTGTCGTGTAAAGATTCAACAAATGAATATTTGTGACTGTCGTCTATTGTGCCGAAATTTATAAAAGTGGAAATCGCGTTCATCGTTTAGATTGTTTTTTGCAAACTTAGTTTAGAAATTGATCTTAACAGCAATTTTGTGTATTCATGTTTCGGATTGAAAAATAAATCGTCGGCTTCGTTTGTTTCTACTAGCTTTCCGTTTTTCATTACCATTACCCGATCCGACATATATTTAACAACAGCCAGATCGTGCGAAATAAAAAGATAGGTAAGACCAAGTTCCTGCTTTAAATCATTCAATAAATTCAGGATTTGCGCCTGAACGGAGACATCGAGCGAAGAAACGCTCTCGTCGCAAATAATAAATTTCGGGTTCACAGCCAAAGCACGCGCAATGGAAATCCGCTGCCGCTGGCCACCCGAAAACTCATGTGGATAACGGATAAAACTCGATTTTTCCAATCCAACCATTTCCAAAAGCTTGAAAACCTGATTTTTTCTCTCTTTTTTATCGAGCAAATAATGCGCTGTCATAGGTTCCAAGATGGCTTCTCCAATGCTTATGCGAGGATTTAAAGAACCATAAGGATCTTGAAAAATGATTTGCACATTTTTTCTAAATTCTTTTCGTTGCGTAGGCGAAAGATTCAAAATATTCTGATTTTCGAAACGAACGGAACCGGAATCAACCGCATTGAGCAAAACAATAGCCCTACTCAAAGTGGTTTTTCCACATCCAGATTCACCAACCAAGCCAAGCGTTTCGCCCGGATAAACGGAGAAACTTACATCATCGACGGCTTTCATTTCGCCGGTCGTTTTGCCAAAAAAGGATTTCTTTATTGGGAAACTCACCACAAGATTCTGAACTTCCAACAATGGTTTTTGGGTATAAAGTTTCTCATGATTGAGCCGCCGGGTTTCCAAACTAATTTCATTTAAAAATTTGCCGGCCGATTCGGTGATCTCTTTCCCCGCTTTGGATAAAAAATCTTCCATCAACGGAAGTCGTATCAATCGCTTGTCTGACGGCGGCCGACAAAAAAGCAATCCTTTGGTATATGGATGCTTTGGATTGCTAAACAATTCCTGAACACGTCCGTATTCTACAATTTTGCCTTGGTAGACTACCGCCACCTGATCGGCCAAATTTGAAACTAAATTCAAATCGTGCGAAATAAACAGAGTGGTTGTTTTGTGTTTTTCTTTGAGCTGTTTTATCAATTCCAGAATGGCTTGCTGAACACTTGCATCCAAAGCGGTGGTAGGTTCGTCGGCAATAAGCAAAGCAGGCTGGCAGGCCATTGCCATGGCAATCAAAATGCGCTGTTTTTGCCCACCGGAAAGTTGGTGCGGATAGGAGTTGTATATTTTTTCGGTTTCGGAAAGCTGAACCTCTTCAAACAGTTGAATCGTTCTCAGCTTCGCTTCTTTCTTCGACATTTTTGTGTGCAGAAGCAAAACTTCGCTTACTTGTTTTCCGCATAGAACAACCGGATTTAAAGCGGTCATTGGCTCTTGAAAAATCATTGCAATCCTGTTTCCACGCAATTTTTGCAATTCTTTTTCACTCAGTTTGATTAAGTCCAAATTATCATTATCTTTGAGGTGCAGCAAAATTTCGCCACCAAGAACAACGGCTTGTTTTGACAATAACCGCATGATTGCAAGTGAAGTCAATGATTTTCCGGAACCCGATTCGCCAACAATGCCTAAGGTTTGCCCAGGCTGAACGCTCAAACTAATCTCGTGAATGGCTTTGTTGTCTTGCTTTCCTTGCGGAAAACCAATACTTAGGTTGTTGATTTGAAGAAGCGGAATCATGCTGCAAGCTAAACATTATTTTGCATTTGAATTTGCCCGATGACTACATTTTTAAATGATTTTTTGGCATTACTATTTCCTCGCAGCTGCGAGATTTGTGGCAATAGTCTGTACAAAAATGAAGAATTGATTTGTTTGCATTGTTTAGGTCATTTGCCTTATACCCATTGGGACAAAGATCCGGAGAATCCCATGCATTCAGTTTTCTGGGGAAAAATTCCCGTTCAGGGAGTGGCCGCAATGCTGTATTTTCATCGGGGAAACAGAGTGCAAAAATTAATGCATAAACTCAAATACAAAGGAGTGAAAGAAATTGGTGTTTACATGGGAAAACGATATGGATTGCAACTAAAAAACGCTTTCCCTTTCAGCCAAATCGATCTCATTATGCCTGTTCCGCTCCATCCCGACAAAAAAGCGATTAGAGGATACAATCAAAGCGAACAATTTGCCATCGGATTGGCTTCTTCGATGCAAGTGAAGATGGACGCCGAGAGTCTGTATAGAAAAACGGCTTCTGAAACCCAAACCCGAAAATCGAAAATTCAACGATGGGAAAATGTGAAAGACATTTTTGAAGTAAAAAATCCGGAATTTTTTGCGGACAAACACATTTTGCTTGTTGACGATGTGATAACCACCGGCTCCACATTGGAAGCTTGTGCACAGATTTTGTTGAAAATTCCGAATGTAAAAATCAGCATAGCGGCCATTGCTTCGGCACACAAATAATAGCAATTATTTTCGCCAAACCAATTCGCCCGAAGGGCTATTGCGGCTAAGCAAAAGACTCTTTGTTTGCTCTTGATTCGTGCAATGAACCAAATTTGTTTGCGTTGGAAAACTTTGAAACAAAACCCGATTCGAAATTTTTATTTTCTCAAAGGGTTCAATATGGCCGGCTTCTAAAAAGATAAAACACAAATCGTTTTCCACTTCTTTGCCCAGAAAATTTAAAACTACCCTTTTCTGATCTATTTCGACCAACAGCTCTTTTTCGATATACTTTTTTAGAGTCAAATCGGCATCTTCGTGCTCTGTTTTTTCACCTAGATTTAGATTGTCCACGCCCAAATCTTCCAACGATTTCTCCAGATCATCAACAAACAAGCGCAAACTTACATTTAAAGACTTGGTTTTTGGTTCGTATTTCATCTCACAAACACTCACAAAATACGGATGTGCTTGCAAAAGAGGAATTCCAAATGCAAAAAGGAAAATAAATAAGAGCCGATAAAGAATCTGAATTTTGCCTACTTTCACGCCGATTTTTTTTCAAAGATAAACCAAAAATGACCGAATTTGAACTTTATTTAAGACTTGGATTTAAACACATTATTGACCCGCATGGCTACGACCACATGCTTTTTCTTCTGTCGCTAACGGCCTCGTACAGAATAAAGGAAATAAAAAACGTAGTGATTTTGATTACTGCCTTTACCATTGGCCACTCCATTAGCCTTGCCTTATCCACTTTGAAATTCATTTTCATCTCGGCACCCATTATCGAATTCTTAATCCCTTTAACGATATTAATTACCGCCGTTCAGAATTTTTTTCCACAAAGTGCACGCAAAATAAAAATGAACTACGCTTTTTCCATTTTATTTGGGCTCATTCACGGATTGGGATTTTCCAACTACCTCAAAATGCTCCTTGGCTCAGAAATCTCAATCGTTTTTCCTTTGTTTGCTTTTAATATTGGATTGGAAATTGGGCAATTGCTGATAGTGGGCATCTATTTCTTATTGTTGTATCTTTACACCCGATTTTTGCATCAAAATCATCAATATTGGAAGATAAGCATTTCGGCTATTGCCGGAACAATGGCCATCTTCCTGCTGTTTGAAACACGATTTTGGTGATAAAATAACAAACCAAACCTGACCGATTATGAAGAAAAATCTAGTTTTAATCCCGCTTTTCGTTTTTTTGAGTTTGCAGTTGTTTGCACAGCAAAATAAAAGCAAATTTCATCAGCTCAAAGAAGAATTTGCTACGCCCAACGTATATAGAACAGCAAGCGGAGCTCCAGGCCATCTGTATTGGCAACAAAAAGCCGATTATAAGATTTCTATCCGCCTCGATGATCAACAGCAACGGATTTATGGCGAAGAAACCATCACCTACTACAATCAGTCGCCCGACGAGCTAACTTATTTATGGGTGCAGCTCGATCAAAATATGCGAGCAAAAGATTCTGACTCATACAGCGGCCAAAGTTCCGAAATTCGCAATCAGATGAGTTTAGAAAGCTTAAGCCGATTGGTACCCGATTTTGACGGTGGATTTAAGCTCGAAAAAATAAGCGATGCCAAAGATGTGCCTTTGGCATATATCGTAAACAAAACCATGATGCGTATCGATTTGCCAAAACCACTGAAACCAAATACCAATTTCAGTTTCAAAATAAAATGGTGGTACAATATCAATGATCATGTGAAAATGGGCGGTCGTTCCGGATATGAATATTTCCCCGAAGACAATAATTATCTTTATATCATAGCTCAATTTTTCCCACGAATGGCCGTTTACAACGAAGTAGAAGGATGGCAAAACAAACAGTTTTTAGGACGAGGAGAATTTACCTTGCCATTTGGCAATTACGAAGTCCGAATTACCGTTCCTTCCGATCATATTGTTGGCGCAACAGGCATTTTGCAAAATCAAAACGAAGTATTGACAGCAAAACAATTGACTCGTTTCAAACAAGCCTCAGGCAGCGATGTTCCGGTGCTTATTGTTTCGCAAAGCGAGGCCGAATTGGCCGAAAAACAAAAATCGACTCAAGAAAAAACCTGGGTTTTTCAGGCCGAAAATGTCAGGGATTTCGCTTTCGCCACTTCGCGAAAATTTATTTGGGACGCGCAAGCCGTGAATTTTGGCGAAAGAAAGGTGATGGCCATGTCTTATTATCCCAAAGAAGGAAACCCCCTCTGGGGAAAATATTCGACCAAAGTGGTGGCTCATACACTTAAAACCTATTCAAAATTTACCTTCGACTATCCTTATCCAACGGCTATTTCGGTCCATACAGCCGATCAAGGAATGGAATATCCGATGATTTGCTTTAATGGCGGCAGACCCGAAAAAGACGGAACCTATAGCGAACGAACAAAATACGGAATGATAGGCGTAATCATTCACGAAGTGGGTCATAATTTTTTTCCAATGATTGTTAATTCCGACGAGCGTCAATGGACGTGGATGGACGAAGGCTTAAACACATTTCTTCAATATTTGACCGAACAAGAATGGGAACGCGATTTCCCAACTCGCAATGGTCCCGCCTACAATATTGTAGATTATATGAAAGGCGACAAACAATCTATTTCTCCAATTATGACCAACTCCGAATCCATTATTCAGTTTCATGCCAATGCTTATTCCAAACCGGCTACTGCATTAAATATTTTGCGCGAAACTGTGATGGGACGTGAACTTTTCGATTTTTCTTTTAAAACCTATGCGCAGCGTTGGATGTTTAAACACCCCAGTCCCGAAGATTTCTTTAGAACGATGGAAGATGCGTCGGCTGTGGATTTAGATTGGTTTTGGCGCGGTTGGTTTTATTCGATCGATGCGGTGGATATTTCGCTCGACAAAGTAAGTTGGTTTCGCTTAAACAGCAAAAACCCGGCTATTGAATTGCCGGTGGATGCCAAAGAAAAATTCGAAAATCGTGATAAATACATCTCAACCATCAAAAACAAATCTTCTCTTGATCAAGTTCATACCGAAAAAGATACTTCTACGCTCGATTTCTACAACCGCTACAATGCTTTTCAGGTTGGTATAAAAGAAAATGAAGCTTATTCAAAATATATTTCCTCGCTTAGCGAAGAAGAAAAAAGCCTTTTAAATGCAGGCAAAAATTATTATCAGCTCGATTTCAGCAATTTGGGCGGACTTATTATGCCCATTATCCTCGAGTTTACCTATACGGATGGAAGTAGAGAAACGAAACGTATTCCGGCAGAAATATGGAAAACAAACCAAGAGCAGGTTTCGAAAGTATTTGTTACCGAAAAAGAGATTGCTCAAATAGTATTGGATCCAAATTTGGAAACCGCCGATATAGATCGCAATAACAACTATTGGCCGGAGCGAAAGGAACCTACTCGATTCGAATTATTTAAAGCACGGGAAACCAATACAGAACCAAATCCAATGCAAAAAGCCAAAGGAAATTGATTTTCTATTCCAAAGAATAAAACCATTCCAAAGCCGACAAAATAATTGGAACAGCGGCTACGGTATGCGAACCTGTTGGGATGCTTATTAAATCTACTGACGATGAACTTCGTGTACTCAGGATTTGATCAGCGTTTACACTAATGGAATACGGAACAATCTCATCTTCCATGCTGTGATACAGGCGGATTTTTGTTTTTGGATTCCAATCAAGCAATGAATTTTCACGAAAAGCCAAGCGCAAAACATGACTCGAATTTGAACGAAAATCGTTTGCAAATGTTTGATTTATTAAAACTGACATATCCGTTGTCAAAGCAGCGTTTATTGTTGCCAAATTTTTTGTCCCGTCGTAAAGCGATGGGATTAAAGCGGCATAAGGCGAATTGAACACATTCGACAGGCTAATGTTTTCATTATAAGCTGTATAAGAATACATAATAAAACCTATCAAAGCCGGAGAACTGTAATTTTCCATATTTAGCAATCCTTCGGCAGTGGCTTCCACATTGTAAGGTCCTGCCATGGGAGCCGACGCTTGCAATTGAAATTCAGAAGTATAATTCAATTCCAGTTCTCTTTGTGTAGCCATGGTGACATATCCACCTTCGGAATAGCCACAAATGTATAAATCGGTCGAAAAATTGATTCCGTTTTCGTCGCAATAATTTTTGGCTGCCAACAACATATCAATGCTAGCAGAAGCCGATAAATCCGCCTGAAGATATGGATGAACTTTTTGCGAATCGCCCAATCCCAAATAGTCGGGCAAACAACTGATAAACCCTACTGAAGCTGCCAATGCACCAACCATTCCTTCTGAAGTATTGGCCCCTGTAGAGGTTGACACATCGCTACGTTTTACTAAAGTGCCGTGATGATAACTCATAAACGGGCACGCAACAGTGGTACTTGGAATAAACAGAGCGCCACTTGCATTTATTGGGTTTCCATCTTCATCAATTGTTGAATACGTGAGTTTGATCATTTCTACATTGTACTGCGGGCTTAAACTGGTGCTTGCTCCGGCAAGTGTGAGTCCAAAATTGATATCGGCCACCGAAATATCATCCATTTTAAATGTGGTAATCAAATCGCCACGTTGAGGTGTATCGTCTGTGTTGTCTTTATTACAACTAAAAAGCGAAATTCCAACTGCTAGAAAAAACAGGAAATAATAAAGGTTTTTGGTTTTCATTTTTGATACGATTTTAAGGAGTACCAAAATACAATAAACAACAATGAAAATGTCTATATATGAAAAATTTAATTGTTATTTGAGGGAATTGTTGATAATTCCGGCTCCCAAACAAATTTTTTCAGCCTCATCGTAGATAACGCCAAATTGTCCCGGAGCGATGCCCGCGATAGTTTCAGACGACTGGATAAAGTATTCGCGGCCTTGCTTTACCATCTGCCCGGCCATAAAATCGGGCGTGTGACGAATTTTGAATTTAATGTTTTGCGAATGCGTATAATCTCGATCCGATTTTTCGTTTATAAATTTAAAATCGGCTAACCAAATTTTATCTCCATGTTGAGATATTGGATCATAGCCATTCGAAACAAACAAAATATTTCTTTCCATGTCTTTTTTCACAACAAACCACGGACCTAAGCTAAGGCCAAGTCCTTTGCGCTGACCAATGGTATGAAACCACAAGCCACGATGTTCGCCCAGCCGTTTTCCGGTTTCCAGTTCAACAATATCGCCTTTGTTTTCGCCCACATATTGCCGAATAAAATCGTTGTAATTGATTTTTCCCAAAAAACAAATCCCTTGACTATCGGGTCTTCCGGCTGAAGGCAATTTCATTTGATAGGCAATTTTACGTACTTCGGGTTTGGGTAAGTTTTGCAATGGAAACATGGCTTTTTGCAATTGCGCATTCGTGATTCTACCCAAGAAATAGGTTTGATCTTTGTGCCTGTCTATTGCTGTACGCAAATAGTTTTGTCCGTCAATTTCTTCTATTCCGGCATAATGTCCGGTAGAGATTCGATCAAATTCATGACCGAATTTATCGTTGAAAGCACCAAATTTAATCAGCAAATTGCACATCACATCCGGATTTGGAGTCAATCCTTTCTTAACGGTTTCGAGCGTATATTGAATCACCGTTTCATAATATTCTTTCTGCAAATCGACGATCTCCATTCTGCAGCCGTATTTTTTTGCGATGGAAGTTGTAATTTGGATGTCTTCTTCTTTTGGACACACATAAGCCGGCTCATCTTCCAAACCTATCTTTATATAAAATATTACAGGATCGTGTCCTAGCTCTTTCAACAAATGAACAGTTACCGAACTATCAACACCACCAGAAACCAATGCTGCAATTTTCATTTTCTTTTTTTGCAAAAATAGGTGTTTTTCGTCATTCACCGATTTTCTGCTGCCATTGGCCGAAAATTGCTTGACTGAACTGCATTTTGGCTTTACTTTCGTCTAAAAAATCACTTTAACACCCCTTTTTATGAAAAATCAATCAAACAAAGAACAATCAACCGGACGGCTCATTGCCGGACTCATCATCGCGGTAGCAGGGCTGCTTTTTCTTTTCAATAATTTCAATTTGCTATCTCCCCGACTGGAACACTATATTTTTGATTGGAGAACGTTAATTATTGCAATCGGCGCATTGAATCTACTTTTTTCGAACAATAGAACCGGCGGATTGGTGATGATTACGATAGGGCTTATCTTTTGGATTCCAGATATTTTTGTGATGCCTATCCGAACAGCAAAACTTGTTTGGCCTATGGCGCTCATTGCTGTTGGATTATACCTGATTACAAAACGCAGAGAAAGGCGCTTTGGGTCGAGGTTTTGGGAAGAAAGAATAGCTTTTCACCAAAGTGCAAGAAACCAAGAAGAAACAGCTAGTGGAGATCCTATTTCGGCCGACGAATACATCGACGATATAGCTATTTTTGGAGGCGGAAGTCGGATTGTTAGTTCAAAAAACTTCAAAGGAGGAAAGCTTACGGCCATTTTTGGAGGCTCTACCATCAAATTGCATCATGCTCGATTGGCACCTGGCAATCACGCATTGGATGTGTTTTTTATGTTTGGCGGATCGGAATTGATTGTCCCATCGGACTGGATAATCAGAGTAGATGTTGTTTCCATCTTCGGTGGTTTTTCGGACAAGCGATATGTGCACAAACAGGACGAAATAAACGAAGCAACAACTTCGGTACTAAGTATCAAAGGACTTGTATTATTTGGTGGAGGAGAATTAAAATCCTACTAAGCTTGGCTATTGAATAAGCTTTTGTAAATTCGTTCCTTATGAAGCATCCTTTGTTCACAAACAAACGCATTTTTGCTGTTTATAGCTTAGTTTGGCTTTTGCTAATAAGCATTCAAACATTTGCATTCTTTCAATTGTTTGCCGTTTCGTGGACATTTGCGCTGGTGGATGGACTTGTTTTTGGAGTTCTTTTTCTGATAATCAGTGTAGGAACTTGGTATTTTATTCGTTTTACAAATTTGGAGAAAAAACAGACTTTTCCATTTTTACTCGAACACACGACGGCAGCATTTGTGCTGGTAAGCATTTGGGTTTTCAGCGGAACTTTGCTTTTAGCTGAATGGTTTTCGGCTTCTACAGACTATGTCAAATTGATTTGGAACGCAATCAGTTGGCGATATTCAAGCGGTTTGCTCATTTATGTTATGATGGTGGTTGTTTATTATTTGTATATCAATTATGCGAAGAATCAGGAACAAATTGCACTAGAAAACAAGCTCAAACAAAGTTTACAAAATACGGAAATTGATTTATTGCGATCGAAATTAAATCCGCATTTTCTGTTCAACAGCCTGAATAGTTTGAATGCCTTGATTCAAACAGATTCACAAAAAGCAAGCGATATGCTGGTGCAACTTGCCGATTTTCTACGCTTTTCGCTCGAAAGCAATAAACAGGACAAAATAAATCTGGAAACAGAATTGCACAATTTGGATCGTTATATAGCCATCGAGCAAATCCGTTTCGGCAATCGGCTAGAATTTGCAAAGGAGATAGAAAGTGAAGCTTTATCTCAGAACTTGCCCGCCATGATTCTTCAGCCCTTGATGGAAAATGCGCTAAAACATGGATTGGGCAATAGCCTGGAACCGCTGAAACTAATTCTAAAAGCGAAGATGCACGACAATTTTCTGATCATTCAGGTGGAAAATAATTTCGATTCGACAGCACTGGCGCGAAAAGGAGCCGGTCATGGCATCGAAAATGTCCGGAAAAGATTGGAAGGGATTTATAAAAATTCCGCCCATTTCGAGATATCAAAATCAGAAACTGTTTTTCAAGTTCAAATAAAAATACCGCAGCAAACGTATGGCAATCCTTAAAGTTTTTATAATCGAAGATGAAGTTCCGGCTCAATTGCTTTTAGAAAAATGGATTGAGCAAATCCCCGAATTGGAATTATCCGGCATCTTTAGCGATGGGTTTTCTGCTCTAAAAGCCATTCAGGCGAATGCTCCGGATTTAATTTTCTTGGATATCGAAATGCCCAAAATCAACGGTTTGGAAATGCTGGAACTCATCGACAACCCACCACAAGTCATCTTCACAACTGCTTACCATGAATACGCCGTAAACGCCTTCGAACTGGCCGCTGTCGATTATCTATTAAAACCATTTTCATTCGATCGGTTTAAACAGTCCATTTTCAAAGCAATTGCTCAAAAAGAACATTCAATTCTCAATTTGAGAAATGCTGTTTTTGCACTAAGAAAAGGGCAAATGAATCCTGTTTTAGACCGAATTGTGGTAAAAGACGGAATAAACATTCATATCATTCCAATTTCTGAAATATTTTTTCTGGAAGCACAAGACGACTATGTGATGATCCATACCAAAGAGAATAAATATCTGAAATTAATAGGTTTACAAACTTTAGAAAAGCAGTTGCCCGCACGAAGTTTTGTACGTGTCCATCGTTCGTATATCGTAAATATTGCAGAAATTTCCAAAATTCAGAATATTAACAAAGATTCATGGGGTGTTTTTCTATCAAATGGAAAATTTGTAAAAATAAGCCGTTCTGGCTTGACATTGTTACGCGAAATAATGTACATTTGAAGCGTCATATTGATATTGACTCTCATCTGAACTGAAAACAAATAACCACCTGATTTTTAATCAGTTTTGTTTTTAGAACTTCTTGACAATAAATATCATAAATTTCAAAATCTTGAAACGCAATTTTCATCAAGGTTTTCAAATTTGACAATTTGAACAAGAATTAAAAAAATAACACAATGAACCCCAGATTGATTTACCTTTGGGTATTGTATGCGGCTGCGTTTGTTTTGATGACGACTTCTTGCACAAAAGAACTCTCCCTAAAAGAAGTAATTCCAAACGAAATTCAAGCAATGAGCGATTTGCAAGTGGCTCCGGATTTTGCTTTTGAAACTACACAACATATCAGCTTAAAAGTGGTAAGTAAAGATTTTATTGGCTTACCGGCCACCAAAATCGAAGTATTTAATGCCAATCCCAATTCGGGTGGACTGCTTATTAAAACTGGGATCACCAACAGCGATCAAGTGTTCGAAACACTGCTCGTTTTGCCAGCCAATTTAAATCAGTTTTTTATTCGACGAACCACATTTAATCAGACTGTAGAAACGGTAACATTGGATATTCAATCCGAAAATATTGAATACACTTTTTCAGCCTCTAAATCGGCAAATGTATTTAAGAGCACATTTCTGGGGCCGGGCTGTACCGATTGCGCCACGAGCATTGCTTATGCCTTAACCGGAAAATATTCCTTACCCAAAGATTCGAAGGTATGCATTCTGGCAGGGGCTTCGTTTACCGGAGAACTAGACTTGAATGGAGGGACGCTGGTTGTATGCGGAAGTTTAAATCTGACTTCATTGAAAGGGAAAGGAACTGTAATCATCAACAATGGTGGTTTTTTTCAAGCTATCGACTTAAATATTTATGATAAAGAATCTGTGTTTATCAACTACAGCGATGCGTTTAAACTTTCTTCTAATTTCGCGCTTTCGGGCGTTTTTGAGAACTATGGAACCATTTCGCTTTCAAGTTTGAATATCAATGCGAATGGTCAATTTAAAAACTATGGAACTGTCACGCTTTCGGGCGATTTGAACAACTCCAATAATTGTTTAAATGAGGGAAATTTAACTGTCGGCGCAAATTTAAGCCACAACGCCGGCGATTTAATTAATGCATGCCGGTTAACAGTAAACGGTACTTTAAGCATTAATTCTACTTTTAAAAATTCCTCTTATGTAAACGTTAAAACAGATTTAAATTACAATAAAGGCTCAATTTATTTAAGCAATCAATCCTTAATAGAAACAAAGGATTTCGCTGTAAATTCATCCATTGTTGCCGAAGGAGACACGTACAGTAAAATTTCAGTGAGTGGGATTTCCCGTATAAATGGCGGAGGCGTTTTCAGCGGGAAGATCGACTATTGGGACGAGAATGGAATTGAAACAAATTTGGGAACCATGGGCAGAGATCTCCGTTTCGACAACCTTTACATTCCAACTACATATTGCAACCCGGGTTCAAATTTGGCCGGAGGCATTGTAATAATTGATACCGATGCCGATGGTGTGGCCGATGAATTCGACGCTTATCCCACCGATGGATCAAAGGCGTTCAACAATTTCTTTCCCTCTGCTGAATCATGGGGCACGCTCGCTTTCGAAGATTTATGGCCTTATCTGGGGGATTTTGATTTCAACGATCTGATATTAGATTATCAAATTAATCAAATTACAAATGCATCAGACAAAGTGGTGGAAATTGAAATCGCTTTAAAAGTACGAGCTATCGGAGCCGCCTTCAAAAACGGATTCGGAATACAATTGCCGATAGTTTCTTCTGCCATTTACAATGTCAGCGGTGATTTTAGTTACACTCAAGGTATTATAAATCTAAACGATAACAATACCGAACAAAACCAAAGCCAAGCGGTTGTGGTTTTCTTTGACAATGCATTCAAACTACTGCCTCATCCGGGAGTCTCAACGGGAGTAAATACAACACCCGGAGCTCCTTTTGTAAACCCAAAAATTATTAATTTCACAATCAAGCTGAGCTATCCAATTGCTCCTGAAATACTTGGCGAGCCGCCTTACAATCCATTCATTTTTGTAAACGAAATCAGAGGCCGCGAAGTGCATCTCAAAAATCAGGCGCCAACTTCCTTAGCCAACACACAAAATTTCGGAACTGGTGCCGATATCAGCTCTATCACTTCAGGAATTACCTACCAAACCGAAAAAGGATTGCCTTGGGGGATAAATATTGTTGAGTCTTTTGATTATCCTATCGAAAAAGCGGCGATTATAGATGTTTATAGCTATTTTGCCGATTGGGCGCTAAGCGCAGGAACAAGCAATACGGATTGGTACAAAAAAATTGACGGGTACAGAAATATAAATTTAATCTACTAGTCTGGGGAGACTGGTTGTTTTTGCATTAATTCTGATTGTAGGAGGCTGAAATCTATTTAGCCTCCTTTTTTTTATAAAAACAGTTCCATAAAATATTTAACTTTGTGAAGTTATTGAACAGAATAACTTGAGATAAAATTGTTTATAATTCTATAAAATCAGAAACTTAAAATTAACAGATGAAAAAATTCACTTTTATTTTTATACTTATTTGGCTCAGTTTATTGTTAAACGCGCAACAATGGACCAAAAACCTTCCTGTCGAAAAATCTTCTTCTTCACTTTCGCTTTACGATTACCAAAAAGCATTTTATTCCTATTGGGAGCCTTTTAATGTAAAGAATGGCATTTATTTGGATCAAAACGGAAACGAAAAAAAAGCGGCTGGTTGGAAACAATTTAAACGCTGGGAATATTTTTGGAAAAGCCGCATCGATCCAACTACAGGAGAATTTCCAACCGTTGATATCAATGCACTTTACAAAACCGAAAAGCACGAGGCAGCTTTTAAAAATAGTGGAGAATTATGGAGCAGCCTCGGACCAAATTCGTCGGATGGCGGATATGCTGGAATTGGAAGAATTAACGCCATTGCATATCATCCCACAAATCCCAATATGTTTTGGGCTGGAACAGCATCAGGCGGATTGTGGGTAACAGACGACGGAGGACAAAACTGGACTATCTTAAACGATAATATGCAAGCATTGGGAGTGAGCGATATTCTGATCCCTTCCGATTTCGCAACCACGCAAACAATCTATTTAGCCACTGGCGACAGAGATGCCTACGACACAAGAAGCATTGGTCTCCTTAAATCTACTAATGCAGGTGTTAACTGGGAAAGTATTGGAATGGATTTCATCCCTTCAAATGGAG
>DYSK01000001.1:0-3835 GCA_020718315.1 Draconibacterium orientale | reverse complement strand
AATGCAGGTGTTAACTGGGAAAGTATTGGAATGGATTTCATCCCTTCAAATGGAGCAATAATTAATCGGGCACTCTTAAATCCTGTGAACAATACTACACTTATAGTGGCAGGAAATTTTGGAGTATATCAAGGCGTTAAATCTAAATTGAAAGAATCGCAAGAGAGTTTAATTTGGACAAAATTATCAAGTTTAATTTTTATTGATATAGAATTTAAACCTGGCGATGTTTCGACTTTATATGCTTCAACAAAAACAGGAACAATCTATGTTTCAACCGATAACGGACTTAACTGGACACAAAAATACAGTGGTGGCTATCGGATAGAATTGGCAGTAAGTCCTGCTCAACCAACTTGGGTTTACGCTCTGGCTGTCAGCGACGACGACGGCTTGTTTGCTATTTTGAAATCAGAAAATTCTGGCAATTCCTATACGAAAATTTATGACGGGACAATTTCCGGAAACAATCTCTTAGGTTGGGATGCCGGCGCTGATGTAGGAGGCCAAGGCTGGTACGATTTAGCTTTAGCGGTTTCTCCAACAAATGCCAGCACGTTATTGGTTGGCGGCATCAACACATGGCTATCAACGAATGCGGGCGTTAGCTGGACTATGGTAAATCATTGGTATGGAGGCTATGCCGCAGCCGAAGTTCATGCAGATAAACACCATTTAAGTTTTCAAACTGGAACAGGAGTTTTGTTTGAAGGAAACGATGGTGGAATTTATAAAACAAGCAATTATACCACATGGACTGATTTATCTGACGGGATTGTAAGTTCGCAAATTTACCGTTTAGGAACTTCCGCAACAGTTCCTGGAGAAACAATCACCGGTCTTCAAGACAATGGAACAAAATTATATTACCAAGGAAATACCTGGGAAGATGTAAAAGGTGGAGATGGAACCGAGTGTATTATTGATTATACAAATGTTTCAATTCAATATGGCGCCTATGTAAACGGACAAATTTCCAAAACAACAACCCGTTGGGTTTCATCAACGGATATTTCAGATAATATACCCGGCGGTCCCGACGGAGAATGGGTGACTCCATACATTATGAATCCAAAAGATCCTAAGAAATTATTAGTCGGATATACCGAGATTTGGAGAACAAAAGATGCGGGTGTCACTTTTCATAAGGCTAGTAATTTTCTGGGCGATTATTTAATTTCGCTCGCAACTGCCCCATCAGATACGGCCGTTGTTTATGCGGCAACTTATACAAAAATTCAGCGAACCAACAATAGCGGAGAGCTATGGACTGATGTTACCACAAATTTACCTGTGGGTTCTGTTAAAATCAATTCAATTACTGTTAAAGCAAACGATCCTAACGTGGTTTGGGTAACAATGAGCGGATATTCGGGCTATGGCGTTTACGAAAGTATAAATGGAGGACAGTCGTGGACCAATATTTCGAGCGGATTACCAAGTATTCCGTGCAACACCCTAGTTCAAAACAAATTGAACACCACCTCAACAGAACTTTATGCTGGAACCGATTTAGGCGTTTATCTTAAATTGGGCACAAATCCATGGACAATTTTCAGCACAGGGCTACCCAATGTAGTTGTGAGCGAATTGGAAATTTATTACGACCCGTCGGCTCCGTTAAACAGCAAACTAAAAGCGGCCACCTATGGAAGAGGTTTGTGGGAAACAAAAGTTTACGACAGCAGCGTCCAAACAGGACTAACTACATTTTCGAAATACAAGGTTGGAATTTCTCCAAATCCTTCCAATGGTCAATTTAAATTAGATTTTTCCGATTACAACAGTGAAAAAATAGAAGTTGTAATAAAAAGTTTAACCGGACAATTGGTTTATCAAAACGACTTTTTCAATGCATCAAACTCAATCGATGTTGGCGCCATCGCCAATGGAATTTACGTATTACAAATTACGAAAGGCAGCGAACGATTCGGGCAAAATATTGTAATTCAAAAATAGAACTCTTACCAAAAACGCCCTCGAATGAGGGCGTTTTTGTTTAAATCTTTTCCGGAAGTCCTTTTTAGCTTGCCGCTTAGGATGTAAATTTGTCGCACATCAAATTTTGAAAGATTCAGCTAATTTGGAATCTTTTAAAGCAAAATTCCGTTCAGAATTTCTGAAATTTTATCAGTATTTCAGCTAGCTATGTCTAATGGATTTGTATTTTTGCAAGCTAATTTAAGCCGGAAGGAAGACGAACAGAAAGAATGGACGAAAATATTGACAGAACGGAAGATTTTGATGAGCATTTAAATGCAGACGAAAGCTTACTAAGTGAAGAGTCTCAAGGCAAAATGCAATCGGCCATGCATATCTCCGGAATGTATCAAGATTGGTTTTTAGACTATGCATCGTATGTGATTCTGGAGCGTGCTGTCCCCAGCATTCATGACGGCTTAAAACCTGTTCAGCGCCGAATTCTTCATTCTATGCGCGAACTTGATGATGGCCGATACAATAAAGTAGCCAATATCATCGGAAATACGATGAAATACCATCCACATGGCGACGCCTCCATTGGCGATGCTTTGGTAAATATCGGGCAAAAAGAACTGCTAATAGACATGCAGGGAAACTGGGGAAATATCTACACAGGAGATAGGGCGGCTGCTCCACGATATATAGAAGCTAGACTTACCAAATTTGCTCTTCATACTGTTTTTAATCCAAAAACGACCGAATGGAAACTCTCGTACGACGGACGAAACAGAGAACCGAACGATTTACCGGTAAAGTTTCCATTGCTGCTTCAGCAAGGTGTTGAGGGAATTGCAGTAGGTCTGGCATCAAAAATCCTTCCGCACAATTTCATCGAACTCATCGATGCATCCATAAAAATACTGCAAGGAAAACCGTTCGAAATTTTTCCGGATTTTCAAACCGGCGGATTTATTGATGTTAGCAAATACAATCAAGGCTTAAGGGGTGGGAAAGTTCGTATCCGTGCTAAAATAAATCAACTCGACAACAAAACGCTTGTCGTTACCGAGATTCCTTTTTCGAAAACAACGGGAACAATCATAGAAACTATTATTAGTGCCAACGATAAGGGAAAAATAAAAATTAAGCGTATCGACGACAATACTGCCGGTGAAGTAGAAATTCTTTTGCATTTGGCACCTGGCGTTTCGCCCGACCAAACCATTGACGCGCTTTATGCATTTACCGATTGTGAAGTTTCCATTTCACCAAATTCATGTGTTATTGACCAAGACAAACCGGCATTTCTTGGTGTAAACGAAATATTAGTGCGCTCCACTAATTTAAGCGTAGAATTACTTAAAAAAGAACTTCTAATTAAAAAAGCCGAACTTCTTGAACAATTGCACACCCTATCACTCGAAAAAATATTTATTGAAAACAGAATTTACCGTGACATTGAAAGTTGCGAGTCGTTTGAAGAAGTAATTGTAACCATTGGTCATGGATTAATTCCTTTTGTGAAAGATTTTGTGCGAGAAGTAAGCCGCGACGACATCATCAACCTAACTGAAATAAAAATAAAACGAATTTCGAAATACAACTCTTTCAAAGCCGACGAACAAATAAAAGGGCTGCATGAGGAATTAAAACAAGTGGAGTTTCATCTAAATCACCTCATCGACTTTGCCATAGAGTATTTTAAAGATTTGAAAGTTCGATTTGGAAAAGGGAAGAATCGCAGAACTGAGATTAGAAACTTCGAGAACATCATTGCCTCTGAAGTAGCTGTTGCCAACGAAAAGCTGTACGTAAATCGCGCTGACGGTTTTGTGGGAACATCGCTCAAAAAAGACGAATATGTGGGCATGTGCTCCGATTTGGATGATATAATAGTTTTTAGAGAAGACGG
>DYSK01000053.1 GCA_020718315.1 Draconibacterium orientale | reverse complement strand
AAAATTAAGTACTTTTGTAAAGTCAAATTACTTTATAGAAAATGAAAAAATTACTGGTATTCCTATTTGTCGTTCTGACAGGTTTATCCTTTGCACAAACTTATGGAACGTATTATCAAAGTGCAGAAGGCTTAAAAGGCGCAGCATTGAAAGATGCGCTCAACAACATTATCAAGGGACATACTATGTTTCCTTATACTTCTAGTTCCACCGATGTTTGGGATATATTAAAACAAACAGACAAAGATCCTAGCAATTCAGCCAATGTAATTTTTTTGTATTCCGGTCAATCCATAATTGCCGGTTTAGCCGGTGATGAATTCAGAGACGGTACCGGTTGGACTCGCGAGCATGTTTGGCCGCAATCACGGGGCGATTTTAATACAGACACTCCCGGTGTTGGAACTGATGTTCACAATCTTCGTCCAGAAAACGATGGGGTAAACTCAACACGCAGCAATCGCTCTTACGATTACTGCAAAGACTGTATCGAAGTTTACTATAACGGTATTTTTACTGGCTCTTACATCGATAAAAATGAATATACTTTTGAGCCCCGCGATGCGGTAAAAGGAGATGTTGCCCGCATAATTTTTTATATGGCTACACGTTATGAAGGTAAAGACGGGGAACTTGATATGGAACCAACAGAAACCATTCCTGATATTCTAGACAAGCAGCCTATTTTTGGTCGTTTATCAACTCTTTTGGAATGGAACCGCATCGACCCGGTTGATGATTGGGAACGAAATCGTAACGAAATTATTTATACTTATTTTCAAACAAATCGCAATCCATTTATCGATTTCCCCGAGTTGGCCGAATACCTTTGGGGAAATGCAACCGAAGCCCCTTGGTCTTCTACTTTTAGTACTTTTCCTAAAAACGAAGAAACGGATGTAGAGGTAAATACAATAGTAAAATATGTTTTTACCAATCCCGTTCGTAATCTCGACAATTCAGAAATTACGAACGCTACTGTTGCAAATCTGCTTTCCTTAAAAGAAATCAACGCTTCAGGTTTAGATGTGGCATGCACAGCAACAATCGACGATAGTAAGAAGGTGATAACTTTAACTCCCACTGCCGATTTAAAATATGTTCAAACCTATTACGCTTCTTTGGCTGCTGTGGAAGATGCGAATGAAAATGTAAACCCATTCACAGAAATTACTTTTACTACACGTGTGCAAGATTTAACGGTGCCCAGTTTTACGAGCATTCCTGAAGATGGAGCAACAACAATGTTTATAACCTCTTCTATAAGTTTTACTTTCGACGAAGATATTCGCAATTTTGATAATTCGGAAATCACAAACGAAAATGCAGCAAGCCTTTTGAGTTTAAAGGAAACGGATCAGAATGGAGCAAGCGTCGCATTTACAGCAAGTTTTGATGCTCGAAAAAGACTAATTAAACTCACGCCCAATGCCAATTTAAAAAACAGTCAACTTTATTATGTAACAATAAATCCTGTTGAAGATTACAGCAACAATGCGACCTCCACAGCAAATATCAGTTTTACAACTGTTGACGAATCATTGAATTCGCGCTTGATTATTTCGCAATATTACGAAGGAGCCAGCAACGACAAATACATCGAAATTACAAATATGGGAGATGTAGCCATTGATTTGAGCACCTATTTTTTAGGACGATTTAGCAATACCGACAGCCCTTTGGACGCTGATATTTATACTGATGGGGACGCTCTAAGCGGTACTATCGCCCCTTGGCAAACTTTGGTTTATAGAAATGCAGGCGCTATAAACCCGGCTTATGCAGTAGCCATTTCATATGCGATTACATCAGCAACTTATTTCAATGGCAACGATCCAATTGCCTTGATGAAAGATGGAAATATGTGGGGAAACCGTGTTGACTGCATTTACGGCCCTAGTCCCGGCGGAACACTTCTGTGGGGAGCCGAAAAAAGTTTATATCGCAAGGCCAGTGTTTCTACCGGTAATAAAAACATGTCGGTTCTTGACGGAAGCGGCGAGTGGACCTTGGCTACTTTGGCGGCTGTTGGAAGTGCCACATCTGAAGTTTCAGAATATTTAGGCACACATCTATTCACAACGGTTATTTTAAATATAAACGAATTAACTTCAGGTGATTTAAGTGTCTTTCCAAACCCAAACAACGGAAAATTTTATATTCAATTGAAAGATTCGTTTGTTTCGAATTATAAAATTGAAGTATTTAATCTCGTCGGAATGAAAGTGCTCGAAACTACTTCATCGACTCAAAAAACAGAAATAAATATCAATTTGCTGCGGCAAGGCGTCTATTTTGTGCGCGTTGACGATGGTAAAAATATTTATACTCAAAAAATAGTGAAGCAATAAACAGAATTGCTCTAAAATAGTGAAGCCCTTTCTATATCAGACAGGGCTTTTTTTATGCTTTTGGATTTGCCAATCGCCTTCCTTTTTTATCAAAGCTACCAGCATGTCCGAAGCGTTTTCTTCGTTTATATTTTTTCCCATCAGCAAATTTCCCTTGTACAGGTTCACTTTCCCCGGAACGCTTCCAACATATCCGTAGTCGGCATCTGCCATCTCGTCCAGCCCATTTACCACACAACCCATCACAGCAATTTTCAAATGTTTGAATGGTTTGGTTTTTTTCCGCACTTCTTCCAATCGTTTTTCGATATCAAAAAGCATTCGGGCGCACGATGGGCAAGCAATATATTCTGTTTGTGATTGACGCAAGCGGCAACTTTGCAGCAATCCAAAAGCGATTTGTTTGGTGGTTTCGCGGTGAACACATCCTAAATCTTGCAGCCAAATACCATCGCCAAAACCATCCAGAAGCAAGGAAGAAAACAAGGCAGTACTCTCCAAAAGAAATTGATCGTTTTGATGCGCTTCAAATTTTCGATGAAGAACTACCGGTAGATCTACTTCATTTTCGTGCAATCGCCAAAAAGCGGTGCGCCATTCCGCGATTGGATTATCACTTATTGCTTCTAAAATCAAGACCAAGGAATTGGAATTTTTCAGCCTTTTTATTGTTTCCGAAAGCTGCAACTCCGCTAGGTTTAGTTGTACAAAAACAATTTGTTCGTTGGCCAAAGAAACCGACTCCCATTCTCTAAAGGAAAGAAGAGGAAAGCAATTGGATTGTTCGTTTTTCCACACCGAATAGTTTTGGATATACACTTTATCCTCTTGAAAGAAAATCGGTCTTTCGTTCCCTAAATAGGCGATATCTTCGTTGGGCGCCAAAAAATCGGGATACGGTTTTTGCATACTGCAACTGCTTTTGTATCCAATTCCCAAAACCACAACAGCCTGATTTTTTCCGCCTATATTCAAGACTGTATTGCTTTTTCTTTTTTGATATTCAGTTGGATTGAACCAAGGTTTAAATAGGGTTTCGGTGTATTTAGATTTGTTTTTTTGAAAATATTCGATCAGGTTTTTTGCCAGCGGGATTTCGTTTTCAGGAGCTTCTGTTAAGGAAACTCGAATCGTATCGCCTATTCCATCGTTTAGCAAAGAGGCTATTCCGCCAATGGATTTTTGGCGACCTGCCAATCCATTTCCTGCTTCTGTAACGCCCAAATGAATGGGATAAAGGTGATTGTTTTCTTTCATACGAGCTGCCAGTAGGCGATTTGCGTACACCATACTTTGCACATGACTCGATTTGAGGGAAACAACAAGATTGTAGAACTGAGCATCTTCAAAAACCCGAATAAATTCCAAGGCAGACTCCACCATCCCTTCCGGTGTATTTCCATATCTACTCAAAATCCGATTGGACAAAGCCCCGTGATTTACACCAATGCGAATGGCCGTTTCGTTTTCTTTGCAAATTTGAATCAAAGGTTTTAACTTTTGAGCGATCCGATCCAAGGCTTGTTGATATTCCATTGGCGAATAGTCGGACTGCGGAGTTTTTTCGGCGTAATTGCCGGGGTTTATTCGGACTTTCTCCACATATTTGGCTGCAATTTCGGCCGCATTGGGAAGAAAATGAACATCGGCAACCAGCGGTGAGGAATAGCCTTTAGTTAATAATTCGGCTTTGATATTTTTTAGATTTTCCGCCTCAGCAATTCCTTGCGTAGCAATTCGCACCATTTGTGCGCCTGCATCAAAAATACGAATACATTGCTCCACTGTGGCTTTGGTATCCAGTGTATTGGTATTGGTCATCGACTGAACAATTACGGGAGAATCGCCTCCAATAAAGAGTGATCCAATAGGAAATTGATTCGATTGAAACCGATCTTGTACGAATAAATGAGCGAATCTATCTTCTTGTGATTGCATTTCGAATGTTGTTAATTCCAGTCTATTTCGGCTAAAAGGATTGTCCGATTGTCCGATTTCCGTTGCATCTTATATTTTACTTTGCCGCTATTTTCAAGCCGATCAGAATAAATTTCAATTTCTTCTCCAAAACGCGTTTCTTGAACAAAATTGATCAGGATTTCATCCAATGGATGATTGGCGAGCTGATCGGGCGTGTACAAATCGCTCAGCCAAGAAATGTATTTAGCATTGTTCACGTGACCATACAAATCGATGTCGCTCGATTTTACTTTATGGGCAGAAAGTAAATACGGAAATTCTTCTTTCGGTTTGAGGCGCTCGATCAAGTTAACACTTCCATCCACAAAACGCAGATGACTAAAATGATGATCTAATCGTTGCGGTCGGCGAGAGTCAATTTCGATAATCACCCAATTGGAGGATCCAATGGCAATTAATTCGTTTTTTGTATTTAACATTCGGTAATCGCGGTTGGCAAACATTCCGCTAATTCCTTTTGGTTGCGTTTCAATTGTAAATCGATCTTGCCAAGTAGGCCATGTGTTCATTGCTTTGATTCTAATTCCAAAAAGAACCCATGCCAAATTTTGATTTCCCAATTTTTCGAAGCCAAGTCCAATTTCTTCGGCGTGTTTCCATGCCGTTTCTTGGGTGAAATTGAACATTGAAGGGAGGCTCAGATGGCCTTTAAAATCTACATCGTGCCAAGAAACAAAATTTTGTGTACTCAATTGGGGGTAGTCTTTTGGAAAGCTGGATAGTAAACGATTCATAGCGTTTTATTTAGGTTAAAATTACGGTATCTTTTCTATTGTATTTCAAAGTTAAAGTAAAATCGAGCAGGTAAAAATACGTGAATACTCAATTAATTAAAGATTTTTGCTCAGTTGGAATTCTCTGTTTTATCAAAAAAGAAGGAAAATAAGAATGCCATGAGCGCCAATACTGCACCGACCCTGAAAGTATTCTGAATTGCTCGTGTTTTTCCCAAAATCAAAAAGTCTTCCTTCGTAGCAGTGAGCTCTTGCAAAAAAGTGGTGAACAAAAAGGCGAATACTAAAACGCCAAACAATTTTCCTAAACTTTTGGCCGTAGATATAGCGGCCGAACCCATGCCGTAGTTGCTGCTGGTCAATGCCTGCATTCCAATAGTGGTGGCAGCCGGATAAAAAAATCCCATACCAATTCCAAGTATCAGCATTGAAATAAGCAAAAAAGAAACATCCGTATACTGACTCCAAAAGCCGAATAGGATCATGGAAAGAAAGAGAAACGCATTTCCCAGCAACACCACTTTTTTCGTTCCCCAAATTTTTTGGAAATAATGTGTAAAAGGAGAAAGTGCGACCATAACCACGGGCGCCACAACCATAAGCAATCCTGATAATTCGGAACTGAATCCTCTTGCTTCTTCAAAAAAAAACGGACTCAAGAATCGGGCGCCAACATTGATGGTAAAAAACAGAAAAAAACCCCAACTAGCCAGCCAAAAGTTCCGCGAACGAAAGATGCTTAATTGTAAAATGGGTGCGGCGGTCAATTTTTCTTTCCGAATAAAAATAAGCAAGGAAAAACCCGAAAGTAGCAAGAAAAAGATTACGACTATCCATTGTTTATCGGGGGCTTTGCTTAAGTTTAATCCGGCTATTAAACTTGCCAAAAAAACAAAACTCCAAACGGCGCCCCGAAAATCGAATCTCTCTTTGAAAATCGCCGGTTTTTTTAAATTCAATTTCAGACTGAAAAACAAACCCAACAAAATAAATGGGGTATTGACAAAGAAAACGGATTGCCACGAAAACTGCCCTACAAGATATCCGCCAATGAGCGGTCCAATACTCATTCCTATACCGGAACTCATCATCCATTGTCCGTATGCTTGCGCTTGCTTTTCGAGTGGGAGATACCGCTTAATAGTAGCGGTACCAATGATATACAAAGATGCTTCGGCAAAACCTTGAATGAATCGCAAAAGCAAAAGCAGCTTGAAATTGCTTACAAATCCACTTAAAAATGTGCTGATTCCAAAAACCAAAAATCCGAAAATCAATATTTTCTGAGGACAGAAAAGCTGAGAAATTTTTCCTGTAATCAAGGCGGAACTACTCGCGCTAAGCATAGAAACCATTAGCACAAGCGAAATAACACTGACAGAGCTTTCGAAATGTGTCCGCATGGCCGGCAAAGCAATACTTACCACCGACAAATCCATTAAAACAATTAATGCCGCCAGATTGATAGCCCAGCGCAAGGCTTTTTCGTTTTTCATACTTCTTAATGCGCTTCCAGCCAGTTTTTGCCCATATTCATATCCACCACGATGGGTACTTTTAAAGGAATTGCTTCGCGCATTTCTTTTTCAACGAGTTTTTTCAGTTCGTCCAATTCATCGCGATGCACATCAAAAACCAATTCATCGTGGACTTGAAGAATCATTTTAGAGCGCATATTTTTTTCTTGCATTCGTTTGTGAATATTTATCATAGCCACTTTTATCATATCGGCCGAAGAGCCCTGAATGGGGGCATTAATCGCGTTCCGTTCGGCAAATCCACGAACTATGGCGTTGGATGAATTGATGTCGGCCAGATATCGCCTTCGTCCCATAATTGTTTCCACATACCCTTTTTCCTTTGCACGCAAAATGCTATTTTCCATATACGTTTTGATGGAAGGATAATTTTGGAAATAATTATCGATGATTTCGGCGGCTTCTTTGCGCGAAATTCCTAAATTTTCAGCAAGTCCAAAGGCGGAAATTCCGTAAATAATACCAAAATTCACGCCTTTGGCATTTCGGCGCATTTCTTTGCTTACTTCGTCCAAAGGTACATTATAGACTTTTGAAGCAGTGGCGGTGTGAATATCCAGGCCGTCTTGAAAGTCGTTCATCATGGCTTTATCGCCGCTTAAACTGGCAATGATACGTAGTTCTATTTGTGAATAATCGGCTGCCAACAAAACAAAATCCGAATTGCGTGGCACAAAAGCTTTTCGGATTTCCCTTCCTTTTTCGGTACGAATTGGAATGTTTTGCAGGTTGGGATTCGTAGAACTAAGCCTTCCGGTTGCAGCTACGGTTTGGTTGTAGCTGGTATGAATTCGGTGTGTTCGTGGATTAACCAGAAGCGGAAGGGTATCAACGTAAGTGGATTTTAATTTTGTTAACGATCGGTAATCCAAGATAGCTCTGATAATGGGATGTTTGTTCTCCAATTTCAGTAATATATCTTCACCGGTTGAATATTGTCCGGTTTTTGTTTTTTTAGCTTTCTCGATGATTTTCAACCGATCAAAAAGAACTTCGCCTAATTGTTTTGGAGAGGATACATTAAAAGAAAACCCGGCCATTTCCTGAATCTGATGATTCAAACGAACAATTTCGATTTCCAATTCAGCTGAATATGCATTTAGGGCAGCTCCATCCAAATTCACGCCTTCGCTTTCCATAGATGCTAAAACCGGAATCAGAGGAATTTCAATCTGATTGAACAAATCGAGTACGCCGGCTTCAAAAAGTTTTGGTTCAAACACATCTTTCAATTGTAGAGTAATATCTGCATCTTCGCTGGCGTATTCTTTCAAAATCTCCAAAGGCACTTTTCTCATGCTGGATTGGGGTTTCCCCTTTTTCCCAATCAAAGCCTCAATTGGCATTGGTTTGTAGTTCAAATACGTTTCCGCCAAAATATCCATGCCATGCCGCATATCTGCCTGTAAAAGATAATGCGCAATCATGGTATCAAAAAGGCGGCCTTTTACTTCAATGCCATACCACTTCAAAAAGGCGAGGTCGAATTTTAGATTCTGACCTATTTTACCAATTGATTCGTTTTCGAAAACACTTTTAAATTCTTGGACTACGCTCTCTGCTTCGGCGAAATTTTCGGAAAGAGGAATATAAAAGCCGCTGTGATGGCCATACGAAAACGATAAGCCAACCAATTCGTCGGTATTTGAATCCAAGCCGGTAGTTTCGGTATCGAAAGCAAATGCCATGCAATTTGAAAGCGTTTCGATCAATTTATTTCGTTTTTCGGGCGTATCAATCAGTTCATATTGATGCTCTTGATTGTCGAGTGTTTTGTAATCGCCGGGGATTGTTTCCTCTTCTATATTCATCGAACCAAAAAGATCAAATTGTTCTCCTGTGTTGGTTTGTCGTATTTCAGTTTCGGCAGAAATAGAATCCGTAGTTTTGGTTTTTAGAACACGTGCGGCAAAAGTCCTGAATTCCAATTCCAGAGTAATTTCGCGCAATGCATTTTCGTCAGGTGCAACGCTTTTAAGACTTTCTAAATCGAGCTGTATGGGTACATTAATATCGATAGTGGCTAGTTTTTTTGAAAGTAATGCTTCCATTTTGGCGGCTTCCACTTTTTCGCGCACTTTTTCGTTTTTTATCTCATGCGTACGCTCCACCAAGTTTTCGACACTTCCGAATTGAGCGAGCAGTTTTCTTGCCGTTACCGGACCAACGCCAGAAATTCCGGGAATATTGTCTGAAGCATCGCCGCTTAATCCTAAGAAATCGATTACTTGCTCAGGGCGCTGGATGCCAAACTCTTCACATACTTCTTTTACACCCCAAATTACGGCTTCATTTCCCATTCGAGGTGGCTTATACATTTTAATGTTTTCGCTCACCAATTGCCCAAAATCTTTGTCGGGCGTCATCATAAATGTAAACAGATTTTCTTTTTCGGCTTGTTTGGCAAGCGTACCTATTACATCGTCGGCTTCGTAGTTTTCCACCACGATCACCGGAATATTAAACGCTTGTATCAGTCTTTTGATGTAAGGAATTGAAAGGCGAATATCTTCGGGCGTAGCCTCACGATTGGCTTTGTAGGCGGGGTAAATCTGGTTCCGAAAACTGCCTCCGGCCGGATCGAAAACAACACCAATATAATCGGGTTTTTCGTTGATAACAATATCGACTAAAGAATTGGCAAAACCCAAAATAGCAGACGTATTCAGGCCTTTCGAATTGACGCGCGGATTGCGATTTAAGGCATAATAAGCCCTGTATATCAATGCATAAGCATCAAGAAGAAAGAGTTTTTTCTGATCAGGCATAAGGAATTATATAATGAAAATATAAATTTTGAACTAAATAGCCTTAATAAAACACCGCCTACGCTTGTGTTGGATGTGTTCGTAATTTTTCCAATTGCTGATTACGTTGTGGTTGGTTTCAAATATGCCTGTTGTTTCCATGTATTTGATTCCCATTTTTTGCATTTCGCCCTGAATTTCGGCAAAAAGAATAACGGCAACTCCTGCATTATCATATTCGGGCACCACGCCAATTAAAAACAGGTCGAGTACTTCCGGTTTTTTCATGGCGGTTAAAATATGGTAAAAACCAAAAGGGAAAAGGCTTCCATTGGCTTTTTGCATGGCTTCCGACAAAGAAGGAACGGCCACCATAAAAGCAATTACTTTCCCGTCTTTTTTAACTATCCGAACAAATTTGGGATTGATCAGCTTAAAATATCGTTTGGTGTACAAATCGACCATTTTGCTGTTAAATGGCGTTACAAAAGCCAACTTTTGAAAGGCCAGATTGATTACATCAAAAATAGATTTTACATAGGGCAACAATTGCTCTGTTTTTGTAAACTTCTCCACTTCAAAACCATAGCGTTTTTTTACAATCTCGGCACCGCGTGTAGCTTTTGAGCTTGCCTGCTCTCCTAAGGTCAATCGGAATTCTATCCAATCTATTTCTTTTTCAAAGCCATAAGCATCGATATGCGATTTATAATAGGGCTGATGATAGACCGATGCGATGGAAGGCAAATGTTCAAAGCCATCTATCAACATCCCTTGCGTATCCAGATTTGAATAGCCCAACGGACCATGAATAAATTCCATTCCTTTTTCTTTTATCCATTTCACTGCTGTATCCATAAGCAAAAGAAAAACCTCCTTATCATCAAAAAATTCCAAACGCGAAAAACGCCCGAGTTTCTTTTCTGTTTTTTTATTGTAAACGGAATTGATGATAGCGCTTATTCGGCCTACTACTTTCCCGTCGCGGCGAACAATCCAAAATTCAGACTCGCAATATTCTATGGCAGGATTGTGAATGACATCAAAAATTTTTAAATCATCGGCTTTGATAGGCGGAACCCATAAAGGGCTTTTTTTATAAATAGCGAAAGGAAGATTGATGAATGCTTTTCGCTGCTTTTGTGTACGAACTACTTCAATAGAGAGTGCCATTTTTTTACTTTTTACAACACAAATCTACGGAAAAATGCGAGATAACCCCTTCAATTGTTTAAAACGTGATTAAAATGAACGGGACATTTAAATTGATGCAATGTTTAAATTTGTAAATTGCGGCCTGTACATTTAGTTTTGATTCCAATGAAAAAAACAATTCTTTTCCTTTTACTACTAGTGGCAATAAACAGCTTTGCCGATGAATTTATTATCAAAAATTTTGGCTACAATGCGAATAGTCAGATTGCTATCCGAAGTCCACGCTACGATCAAAACAACCAAGCTTGTGCATTGATATTAATTGAGACCCAATTGCGTGATCTGGTATTTACGACCGATCAATCTATCATTGGGAATATCGAACTAAAACAAGGCAAATATTTCATTTATATACCCACCAATACCAAAAATATTAAAATTTCAAAACCGGGCTTTTCTAATTTAGATTATTCAATTGGACTATCCTTGCGACCATCGAGTGTTTACGATTTGCAACTGGATGCTATTCTTGTGGAAAAACCGGTGAGCGAAGCTGTTGCAGAGCCAGTGGTGCCAAACCCTGAACCTTCTATCGAAAAACAAACAATTGTATCCGTTCCAAAAAATATCCCAACGGAAGTTAAGCCGGAAGTAAAAGTAGAGAAAGCCGAAGAAGAAAGAAAAGAAGTGGAGCAAGCCCCACAAGTCGCTATTTCGAAAACGGAAAACGTCCTTGTTGAGCCAGAAGAAATAAGTAAAACAGAATCGCCAAAAGCGATTGAAGAAAAAAAACAAACGGAAAAGATTGCAGAAATACCGAAAGAAATTGTTGCAGATACCATGCTCATCAACAATATTGTTTTGCGTGAGGCGCCCAAAATTGCGAAGATGATTTTTGTTCAAGGGGGTTGTTTCAATATGGGAAGTCACTTTGGAAGTCCCGACGAGCTTCCTATTCACAAGGTTTGCCTCGATGATTATTACATTGGCCAAAATGAGGTGACGCAGAAAGAATACATCGCTTTTTTGAATGCAATAGCCTGTCCGCCTGATGGAATAAAAGACAATCAGAAATTGATTTCGATAGGAACGGCCATTAAATACAGCGAGAATCAATTTGTGTGTGATCCAAAAGACGAGCAATTGCCAGCCACTACTGTCAGTTGGTATGGAGCGCGAGCTTATGCCGAATGGGCAGGAATGCGTCTTCCAACCGAAGCAGAATGGGAATTTGCTGCACGTGGCGGACTAAAAATGAAAAACACACGCTATCCCGGAAACGACAGTATTTACGAAGTTGCCTTGTATTCGAAAAATAGTGGAAACCGACCACATCAGATTGGTTCAAAGTTGCCAAACGAATTGGGAATATACGATATGGCCGGAAATGTTTACGAATGGGTAGAGGATTTGTATCACGAAAGCTATTATCAAAAAAGTCCTGAAAAAAACCCGGCAGGATCGCCTTTTGGTACTACTCGCGTATTGCGTGGAGGTTCTTTTGGCGACAAAGCCGAAGATTGCCGAGTTGCAAATAGGCACAAATTTACGCCGGCGAATTCTTTTTATTTTTTCGGTTTTCGTTTGGCGAAATCGCTTGAACCGACAACCAATTAATTCTTAAAGTTATGGCCGAAACATTTACCATTAAAACCCCATTGTTTTTTAAAGCCGCTAATTTCAGGCTGCTTGATGTTGTTTCAAATAAGCTTGTAACTTTTGATTCCCTGAAAGGAGAAAAAGGAACGTTGGTAGTATTTATCTGCAATCACTGTCCTTATGTTATTCATATTATCAACGAATTAGTGAAAATAGCCAACGAATATCAGCCAAAAGGAATTGGGTTTGTCGCCATTAGTTCGAATGATGTGGAAAATTATCCGCAAGATTCGCCCCATTTAATGAAAGCGTTTGCCGAAAAATACAGTTTCCGTTTTCCGTATCTTTACGATGAAACCCAAGATGTAGCGCGTTTATATCAAGCTGCTTGCACACCGGATTTTAATTTGTTCGATGCAAAAAACCGCTGTGTTTATCGAGGGCAAATGGACGATTCGCGTCCAACAAACAAGGCAAAAGTTGACGGGAAACATTTGCGCGCCGCTTTAGAAGCTGTTTTGGTGGGAATCGTCCCGTCTGAAACACAATTTCCCAGCTCTGGTTGCAATATTAAATGGAAAAAAACAGACGGAATTTTTCTGAAACCTCTTACTTAAATTCATCTGCATTTACCATCCAAATAGAAAACTGATCGAGGTAATTCCAGAAAGAAAGTATTATTTCATCGGGCAAATTTAGCGTATAGAGCAATTCACGATAAATTCCAAGCCACACTTCTCTCGCTTCTGTATTAATGGTAAAAGGCAAATGACGGCGAACCAACATGGGTGCGCCTCTGTTTTCGTTGTAATAGGGCTTTCCGCCACAAATCTGCACGAAGAAATCGGCCGAATTTCTTTTTGCCGCCTCAAAAATAACTTCATTTGCCGGAAATAAACGACGAATGGAGCTCGTTTTAATCCGATCGTAATGATTCGATACCAATTGGCGGATTCCTTCTTCTTT
>DYSK01000052.1:4856-13086 GCA_020718315.1 Draconibacterium orientale | reverse complement strand
AATAAATGGAATCGCATTGGCTGGTTTAGGCTTAGGCAGCGGTGGCAATATGAACGGAGTTTTCTTTGGTGGTTTTGGTGCCGGTTGTGGCGGAAATGCCAATGGAATCCTGATTGGAGGATTGGGAGCCGGAGCCGAGAATAACATTCGTGGAATTGCGATTGGTGGACTTGGATTGGGCGCGGGTGATGATATTCGTGGAATTGCACTTGGTGGATTAGGAGTAGGAGCAGGAAAAGACATTCGTGGACTTGCTTTCGGACTTGGTGGCGTAGCAAGTGGTGAAGATCTGCGTGGTTTCTTTATTGGCGGATTAGGTATTGGCGCTGGAAAAGACCTTTATGGAATTAGTTTGGCGGGAGTTGGCATTGGTGCAGACGAAAATATTCGAGGAATTACTCTTGCTGGGATTGGCATTGGCGCTGGTCGAAATTTAAGCGGAGTGCAGATTGCAGGATTTGGATTAGGCGCGGGCAAAACGCTTCAGGGAATTAGCATTGCCGGAATCGCTTTGGGTTCTGCAAAGGAAATCAAAGGCATTCAAGTTGCTTTGGCAACGATTCAAAGCAAAGAAAAAATAAATGGGTTAAGCATTGTTCCAGGCTATTTGAAGACCGAACAATACCACGGCATTGCCATTGCGGGCTATTCCAAAACATTAAGTATGTCAGGACTTTCTATTGCGCTTTTCAACCGTACGCAGGAACTTCATGGTGTGCAAGTTGGTGTTTTTAATTACGCTGGCAACAATAAGAAAGGATTAAAATTTTTGCCGATTCTGAATATTCATTGAACTTAAAATAAAAAGAAGGATTGACCGAAAGCCAATCCTTCTTTTTTAGAAATTAAAACCGATAAGCTGCTCTACGCAAATCGCTTACATTTCGAATAGGTTGAGGTGGTCTTAATTTATCCGCTAAAAATCTATAAATTTTTACTCGAATTTGATTTGCTTTTTGTGTATCAATTCTGTCGAAAGAATGGCCTCCCGGAATTGCTTGGTAAATTTCATAATCAAACTTTTTGCCATCCGCTTTCAGCGATTTGATGAGGTGTTCTACTTCCAATACATTTACATCATCATCGTTTGTATTGGTGTGAATCAACAAAGGGGTGTCTTTCATTCGATGTGTATTCCAAGCTGGCGAACGACGTCTGTATTCTGCCAAATTTTCTTGTGCGGTTTTTCCCATATGATAGCTGGCTGAATACAAATCGCGGTAATCGTCGCCATGATAGCCCATACGAGCAACCAAATCACTTACAGGTACGCCGGCAAAACAGGCTTGATAATCGTCGGGATGATCAAAAATATTGAGTAAGGCGATTAAACCGCCATGACTCCAGCCTACAATTCCAACTCTGGTGCGGTCCGCGATTTCGTAATTTTCCACAACGTGGTTGCGTGCTGCATAGATATCTTCCGTTTCCAATCCGCCATAGTCAATGTCTTTGTAAAACGAAGCTCCATATCCCGTGCTTCCACGATATTCCGGTGCAACCACTATATAGCCTTGTGCCATAAATTCGCGGATAATGTGGGTATAATAGGTTGTGAAATCGGCATGTACTCCGCCATGAGGCAATACAATAAGCGGATATTTTTTTGAAGGGTCGGTGTTTCGGGGAATAAAAACATAGGTCCAAAATTTCAATGGATTCCCATATCCAAGAGCCGTCGTATTTTTCATATTGGTTCTAGGTGGACCCGTAATGAAAATTTTATCTACAAAAGCGATATCGCCAACACGTTGAAACCACAAAATATCATCACTCTGCTTGGCCAGCATATCTATTTGATGGTTCAGGTTTTCGTTGGCTTGTTCGAGCGTTTTTAACTTGTCTAGAATAAGTTGGTTGTTGTCTTGTGCATGAATGATAGAGCTTGTGCCTATTAAGACAAAAACCATTAATAATTTGAAATATCTTTTCATTCTATCGTTTTTTTTAAAACCGAGAAATATTTTTGACTTTTATCTGTTTTGATTCAAAAATAATTGCTTTGGGTATTTTTTGGTTAATATGATTTTTTGTTTCTTCAAAATCAAAAGTACACTAATTTTAGTATGCGATCAATTTGCATTGATAAATTATTGTTTCGAACAGCAGATTTTTGATGATGTTACACCTTTGTATTGATTTGGATAAATTCGATGAAAATCCAATAGCAATCAATATTTTTCGACTGAATTTGAATTTTATAATTACTTTTATAGCCTTGTAATAACAAAATTTTTAACCAAAGAAATTTTAATCATGCAAAAGCCTAAGCTTAGTTTTTGGCAAATTTGGAATATGAGTTTCGGTTTTTTAGGAATTCAGTTTGGATTTGCCCTTCAAAATGCCAATGTAAGTCGGATTTTTGAAACATTGGGTGCTAATATCGACGACATTCCAATTTTGTGGATTGCAGCTCCAGTTACAGGTTTGTTAATTCAGCCTATTATTGGGCATATGAGCGATAATACTTGGAATCGTTTTGGCCGTCGGCGTCCTTATTTTTTAATTGGTGCTATTTTGGCCTCGCTCGCTTTAATTATTATGCCCAACGCTTCTGCCTTGTGGATGGCTGCCGGGCTGCTTTGGATTTTGGATGCAAGTATCAATATTTCGATGGAGCCATTTCGTGCTTTTGTTGGCGATATGCTTCCCGACGAACAGCGAACCAAAGGCTTTGCGATGCAGAGTTTTTTTATCGGAATTGGTGCTGTTGTTGGCTCGGCTTTGCCTTATATGATGACCAACTGGCTTGGAATTGCAAACACAGCTCCCGAAGGAATTATTCCGCCATCGGTAAAATGGTCTTTTTATTTGGGTGCTATTGCATTTTTTAGTGCCGTGGCTTGGACGGTGATTCGAACCAAAGAATATTCGCCCGAAGAAATTGCTGCTTTTTCCAGCGAAGAACGACAAGCCGACAAAAAAGCCTACGAAGGGCGATCGGAAGCTCAATTGAGAGATGTCAAGAACAGACAAACGAAAATGAATTCGGGATATATTTCTGTTCTTATTGGCTTGATTTCCACGTATTTCTTTTATGAAATTCAAGGCGAAAAAGAACTTTATGTATTCTCATTTGGAGCTTTATCATTTGGAGTCGTATTTTTGGTTGCCGGCTTGATGCAACAAAATGGAATGACTAAAAACGGTTTTTTTGAAGTTATTCACGATTTCTTTAATATGCCTCGTACCATGGTTCAGTTGGCATTTGTTCAGTTTTTTTCGTGGTTTGCTCTTTTTGCGATGTGGATTTATACCACTTCGGCCGTAACTGCTCACATATATGGAACTTCCGATACTACTTCGGCTTTGTTTAATGAGGGTGCCGATTGGGTTGGGTTTTTATTTGCTGTTTACAATGGCGTTGCGGCTGCCGTAGCATTTCTATTGCCTGTTTTAGCTCGCTATACAAATCGAAAAACGACACATCTTATCGCCCTTGTTCTGGGTGGATTGGGACTGATTTCGATCTATTTCTTTAAAGATCCAAATTTATTGCTTCTCTCGATGGTGGGCGTTGGAGTGGCTTGGGCAAGTATTTTAGCAATGCCTTACGCTATTCTAACAGGAGCTTTGCCTGCCCATAAAATGGGAATTTATATGGGAATATTTAAATTCTTTATTGTCATTCCTCAAATTGTTGCGGCGAGTATTCTTGGATTTTTTACACGTCATTTGTTTGATGGTCAAGCCATTTATGCTCTTATTCTGGGTGGAATTTCGATGATCATTGCCGGATTTCTCACTTTATTGGTAAACGATAAGAAAAGCTAATCGATAAGCTATTATTTCGATCTCAATTTTTCATTTCGAAACATTTTTCCTTCTTTTTTTGTTGTGCTACGGCTTGTCAGATTCCTCGATGGTTTTTTCTGCATTGGTTTCAATTTATGCTGAGCAAATTAGAGCTTGCTTTGGAATTGATCGCGAAATGTAAAAAAAATGTTTTACCTTTGGAATGCTTAGCTCAGTTTTTGGGTTTACATCTGTAAAATTAGGAATATCCAAAGGTGCAGTGGATACATATAAGCTCGATTGCTCGTTTTGTTTAGTTGAATTTTGTTCTGACTTTTCGAAACGGTTTATTTGATAGTTGGAAAAGCTCAAACTTATTATGAAATCAAATTTGCCTGCTTTCACTAAAGAAAATGAGGAGATGACCAAGAAACTGGAAATTCTTCGCTTGGAATTTGTAGATCTTTTCACCCAACATAAAGATATGTTGGAAAACGAGTCCGTAATTCTAAGCGCTATGTATTTAGAAAAATTAGGCTATCTCCAGTTGGAGTTGCTCGAAAAATCGACAGAGACTGCTCGTCAGAAGATGAAAATGAAGCTGATTCAAGCAGCAATAAATAGAGATGAAACGCCAAACTTACATGCAATAGAACTGGAGTTAAACAAGCGACTGCAAGGCTATTATGCGCAAATTCAAGCACAATCGGCTGCTTTGGACGAAGCCCGAAGTGTGCTTTCTCATCTAATGTCGGAGGAGGAAACGGCGAAATTGAAGGAAATATTTCGACTGCTTTGCAAAAGATTGCATCCTGATCTAAATCACAATCAATCCGAAGAACAAAAAGATTTGTTTGTCAAAGTAAAAGCTGCTTATGAACTGAAAAAATTGGAAGAATTGCAGTATATTCTGCTCTATCTGGACGATTCGAACATCGAAAAATTAATATTTATTCACAGCAGCGAAAAATTAGAAAGAATCAGACAGCTCGAGAATAATATCACTGTTTTGAATGAAAAAATTGCACAACTGGAGAAAAATTTCCCTTTCAATATAAAAGCATTTTTATTTGATGAAGCAAAAATTCAGGAAAAGCAAACAGAAATTAAAACTCAAATTTCACATTTTGAGGATGAAATAGCCAAGTATGTAAATATTATTAATATCATGACAGATGAATGAGTCTATACTCCCGATTACTCCGAGTTTATTGGCACTTTTGAGTAATGTCGAATCAGGAATTATTCCTTTTACACACGAAATATTTTTGTTGGAAATTGTTGTTGCAGGAACTTCTTATTGTTATGATATTGAAGCAGTGGAGCCCATTATTGTCCCTGAAAAAGTACTCACTTTAAAACGAGAACCAAACAATAAATTCGACGAGTTTGCCATTGCCATTTTTTGCGAAAACATTCGCGTTGGTTATGTTCCAGCACAAATGAATTTGGTTTGTTCCCGCTTGATGGATGCCGGAAAATTATTCTTTTGTCGTGTTATTTCAAAGGAATGGCTAAATAATTGGTTGAAAATTGATGTCAATATTTATATGGTTGAATAAGTAGCTGGAAATTTCAAAATCAATGTAAAAGAAAGCTTTCGTATAGCTTTATTTTAGAAACAAATATTTTTCATGAATAGTTGAGAAGCTAAGCCGAAGTTTAGAAACGAATGTTTAAATAGTAAGGAAAATGAATATTAACATTGTAGGAGCTGGAGTTTCGGGATTGTCCATTGGATCGTACCTTCAAATGAACGGCTACAAAACGGCCATTTATGAAAAAAACCCAGTTCCGGGAGGATTGTGTGCCAGTTGGAAAAAGGGCGATTATACTTTTGATGGCTGTATTCATTGGATACTCGGATCAGATAAAGGAAGTGCTTTTTATAAACTTTGGTCGGAGTTGTTGGATATGAAATCTATTGAGTTTGTCAACCACGAAATCAGAGTTTCTATTGAATTGAAAGAAAACAGCAATAAATACGGCGATAAAATTTTCAGGTTGTACACCAATATCAATAAACTTGAAAGCTATTTGATCGATCTGGCTCCTGAAGACAAAAAAATTATCAGCCAACTAATTGGTTTAATGCGCCTATTCCAAAAGTATGAATTGCCTCCAATGATCGAAAACATTGCTCCCTTGCAGCCTTGGCGCAAGAAAATTGGAATGATTTCTTATCTTCCTTTTTTATTGGAATTTATGAAATGGAAAAATACAAGCAATTATACTTTTGCAAAAAAGCTAAAAAATCCATTTCTGCAAGAAGCTTTTGAATTGCTTTTTGATGGTGATGAAGTGAATCTTCTGGTTTTAATCATGCCGCTGTCTTTTTTCGATCAAAAAAGCGCCGGTTATCCAATTGGAGGATCCAAACAATTTGCACGAAAAATAGCCGATAAATATGAATCTTTGGGCGGAAAAATTCATTACAATTCAGAAATAGAAAAAATAATTGTTGAAGAGAATAGCGCCAAAGGACTGTTGCTAAAAGATGGAACAGAGCACTTTTCTGATATCACCATTTCGGCTGCCGATTGGCATTTTACCGTTTTTGATGCCCTGCAAGGGAAATATGTGAACGAAAAAATCCTAAAATTGGCTTCCTTAAAAAAGCTGGAGTTGTATCCTTCTGTAATGCTTGTTTCGTTGGGCGTTTCGCGCGATTTTAAAGAATATCCGCATTTTTTTAGATTCCCAATGAAAAAGGAATATCGATCGCCCGATGGCAGTGTTTATAATCGAATGGAAGCGCATATTTATCACTACGACCCATCGCTTGCCCCCGAAGGGAAAACCATTGTTGCGATGAGTTTTTATACCAGAAATGGTGCGTTTTGGATAAATCTACGCCAACAAAATAGACCGGAATACAATCGCTGTAAAAATGATTTTGCCAGCCATGTGATTTATTTTCTTGAGGAGAAAATGGAAGGTGTAAAAGATTCAATTGAGGAAATAGATGTGGCTACTCCGGCAAGTTACCAGCGATACACCGGCAACTGGAATGGAAGTGCTCAGGGTTGGTTTCCTTCCAAAAATCTTGTTGCCGCATCGCCCGTAACTATTGATTTGCCGGGCTTGAAAAATTTTTATTACACCAGTCATTGGTCTATTCCCGGCGGCGGACTTCCTGTGGTTTTGAAATCGGCACGCGATTTAGCCCAAAAAATAGGTCGTCTGCATAAGAAGAAATTTGTTGTTCGCTAAGAAATTTCTTTTCTTCTGTTTTTATTCAATGCGCTTTGTTTCAAATTATTTGCTGTTGCAATTATTGATGCCGAAAATACACGAATTATTTCCGAAAAATAATTTGATTATAATCAAATCGAATTTGTAATTTATTTGACTTTTATTTTAATTTAAAGCATTATTAAATGATTAAATACTAATCAATGATATTGCAAGCACATTCGTATTACAGTCTCCATTACGGAACACTTTCGGTTGAAAAATTGCTGTTATTAGCTGCCGAAAAAGGCTATCGAAAATTGGTGCTTACCGATATCAACAATACAACCGCTGCTATTGATTTTGTGAAACAAAGTCGAAGCAATGGAATAAAGCCGATTGTAGGTGTTGATATTCGCCAAAAAGACGCGTTGATGTATTTACTCATTGCTAAAAATGCCGAAGGATTTTATTCCATCAATCGATTCTTGTCTGAGCATCATTTGGCCAAAAAAGAATATCCAAAAAATCCGCCATTTTTAGAAGCTGTTTTTGTCGTTTATCCTTTCGAAAATCCACCACAAAGGAAAATGGAACCGAATGAGTTTGTTGGAGTAAAAAAAAACGAACTTAACCGCCTAAGGTTTTCGTCTTTGGCAAAGCAAAAAGAAAAATTGCTTTTGCTTCAAAATGTTGTTTTCGATACAGCGCAAGAGTTTGAGCTGCATCAATATTTGCGTGCTATTGATCACAACTGTTTGTTGTCCAAGCTAAAGCCTGAAAATTGCGCTGGCAGGGATGATGATTTTCCAGCAGAAGAGGATTTGATAAATTCGTTTATCGATTGGCCTGAACTTGTAGAAAATACAACAGCGCTATTAGAAATATGCACATTGGATTTCGATTTTCAGTCAGTGAAAAATAAAGCGACTTTTACAGCTAATAAAGCGGACGACAAAGCCTTATTAAAAAAACTGGCTTACGAGGGATTTCGTTATCGCTATTCAAAACACAATCTTTTGGCCGAAAGCAGGTTGCGGCATGAGTTGGAAATTATCGATCAACTCGGTTTTTCGGCCTATTTTTTGATAACTTGGGATATAATTCGCTATTCCATGTCACGTGGATTTTATCATGTTGGACGTGGCAGTGGCGCGAATAGTTTGGTGGCTTATTGCTTAAAAATAACAGATGTCGATCCCATCGAACTCGATTTGTATTTTGAACGATTCTTGAACCCGAAACGTTCTTCACCCCCCGATTTTGATATTGACTATTCTTGGAAAGAACGCGACGAAGTGATTGATTATATTTTTAAACG
>DYSK01000052.1:0-4756 GCA_020718315.1 Draconibacterium orientale | reverse complement strand
TTTATTATTACGGCGCATTGGACATGCCGCCAAAGGGATTTCCAACCGTTCAGTGGGATATGTATGTGGCCGAAGAGATTGGTTTTGAAAAGATTGATATTTTGAGTCAGCGTGGTATTGGCCACATTAAAGAAGCGGCTGAAATTGTTCTTGAAAATCGAAAAATAAAAATTGATGTGCATGCCATTCAGGAATTCAAAAAAGATGAAAAAGTACGTCGGCAATTGCAAAAAGGCGATACGATTGGTTGTTTTTATGTAGAAAGCCCGGCCATGCGTGGTTTGTTGAAAAAATTGCGTTGCGATAATTACCTGAGTTTAGTGGCAGCCAGCTCTATAATTCGTCCCGGCGTGGCCAGTTCCGGGATGATGCGAACCTACATTGAGCGATTCCATCATCCTGAAAAGATTCAATATTTGCATCCGCTTATGGAAACTCAATTGAAAGAAACCTATGGCGTTATGGTTTATCAGGAAGATGTACTGAAAGTATGTCATCATTTTGCTGGTTTGGATTTGGCAGAAGCCGATGTGTTGCGCCGCGCCATGAGTGGAAAATTTAGAAGCAGAAAAGAGTTTCAACGTATTGTAGATCAATTTTTTGCAAATTGCAAAGCGCGTGGCTATTCCATCGAATTGACAAAAGAAGTTTGGCGTCAAATTGAATCGTTTGCCGGCTATTCTTTTTCCAAAGCACATTCGGCCTCTTATGCAGTAGAGAGTTATCAGAGTTTGTTTCTCAAAGCGCATTATCCCTTAGAGTTTATCACTGCCGTGATAAATAATTTTGGTGGTTTTTATTCGAGTTGGGTGTATTTTAACGAGGCCAAAACAGCCGGAGCACAGTTGCAACTTCCTTGTGTAAATCATAGCCATTACAAAACACGCTTGCTCGATAAAACCATTTTTGTAGGTTTTATTCACATTCAAAATTTGGAAGCAGATTTGGGGAAATCCATCCAAAGAGAACGTGAATTGCAGGGTGCTTTCATCGACTTATATGATTTTATTCAGCGAGTAAAGATAGGGAAGGAGCAGCTGGTTTTGCTCATTCGCGTAGGCGCTTTTCGGTTTACAGGAAAACCCAAGTCGGCTTTGTTGTGGGATATGCAGCTATTTTTTACAAAATCGCAAAAACAAAAAAGTGGACAAGCTTTGTTTGCAATGCCTCAGAAAGAATATCGCTTGCCTGACTTCAATTTTGATTTACTCGAAGATGTGTACGACGAAATAGAACTTTTAGGTTTTCCGATTAGTATGAATGCTTTTGATATTTTGCAAACCGCCTTTAGAGGCGAAATTTTTGCCGAAGATTTAATAAATAATGTAGGGAAAAAGGTGCGGATGTTAGGCCGTTTGGTCACTTATAAATACGTACGAACAAAACGCAAAGAGCTGATGCATTTTGGTACTTTTATCGATAAAAACGGAAATTTCTTTGATACAACTCATTTTCCTGATAGTTTGAGGCATTTTCCTTTTCGTGGCTCGGGTATTTATCTGATTTTAGGAAAAATTGTGCAAGAATTTGGTTTTCCAAGTTTGGAAGTAGAGAAAATGGCTCGTTTGCCAATCAAAAGCGATCCGAGAGTTTGAATGAGGAATTGCTTTGTTCGTTACTAAATAAAAAACAACGAAATAATCAATCCAACAGCAACCAAAATGCTAAATCCTACTATTAAAGGTTTTTGCATGGCCTTGTTTCCAACCGAAAGTCCATAAATCATTTTGAGTAAATTATTACTCGTGGTTGCATTAATCACGGCCATCCCCAGAACAGAACTTTCGATCGTCCATTTACCCTGAAACAGTGTTAAAATAAATGGATCGATATCGGTTACTCCCACAACGAAAGAAAGTATACTAATTCCACTATTTCCATAATACGTATTTACCATTCCGGTGATGTAGTCGAAGAATACAAATAGAGCAGCAAAAATTAGGGCTGTTTTAAATTCCAACGGATTTGTATGCGCTTGAATGTTTTGTACGGCAGGAAGAAAAAACTGTTTTTTATCAGAAAATTTTAAAAAATAAAACGACAATGCAGCCGAAATGCCGACAAAAACTGCAAAATAAGGTGCTAACAAAATAGCAAGTTCTACATTGAAAAAGAGCGCAAGCAAGAAAATGCGAATATACATCATAGTGGTAGCGAGGATAATTGCGGCCACAATTTTATGACTTTCGTTCGATTCTTTGCTTTTTTTTGCAAGAATAAAGGTAGTAGCCGTGCTGCTGTACAATCCTCCTAAAATTCCGGTTAAAATGATGCCCGAATCAGGGAAGATAAACTTCTTTAGCAAATAGCTAAAGTATGAAATACACGAAACCACTACAATAGCCAGCCAAAATCGGTAAGGCGAAATATTTATAGCTTCCAAAATGGGCTCGTTTGGAAGCAAAGGCAATATTACACCAGCAAGCAGAAGAAATTTAGCAAGCGTAATAAACTCATCATTGTCGAATTTTTTACTGAATTCGAAAAGTGCTTTCTTGCTTTCGGTAAGCACCACAACAATCACTACAATTAAAATGACCAACCAATCGGGCTGAGTATATATCAATGGAGTCAAGCAATAAGTGATAAAGGCTGTAATGATGGTAGTTAGTCCGAATTTTTGAGAAATTTTTATCTTCTGAAAATAATAGATGCTTAGCAAGATACTAATCACCAAGCCACCGCCCAAAAATGGAACGAATGAATTTTGATCGACGATAAAAAGAATAAATCCCAAAATTCCAATCAAAGTAAACGTTCTATCGGTACCAAATAAGCGACCTATTTCTTCTTTTATATGAAGCCTGCGTTGCTCCAAGCCAATCAGGAGTGAAAATAAAGTTACCAGAACGAACTTAATAATATCGGGTGGAATAAGTGTAATTATTTCGGTATTGGTATTCATCTGTTTTTAAAGATTAAACGGTGAAGATGCTTTTAATTGTAAAAATATTCATTATTCGCGAATTTCGAACAAAAACATGTTGAATTTGAATGGTAAGGATAAGAGTAAATCTTTGCTTAGCCAAGTTTTGCCTTTATTAGATAGTTTGATTAATAGGAAAGCAACAAGTCGAATACGCGTTTTTTTTAGAGCAAAAATCATTTCGTGTTTGTGGAAAAAGAACTATATTTGCAGCCCGAAAGGAAAGGGTTCCATGGCCGAGTGGTTAGGCAGAGGTCTGCAAAACCTTGCACAGCGGTTCGAATCCGCTTGGAACCTCAGATTGAATTTAAAGCCTCGCTAGTCGGGGCTTTTTTTTGTGCCTAGTTCCATTTTTAAAAATAAACTGACCAAAAGTCAAGAGAAGAAAAAGATTCCCACTCAAAATAAAGGTGAAAAAGCTAAATTTTATCCAATAGAAATTGCATAATTGTGATTTCTTGAAAATTTGAATGTGGGTTTTTCAGGACGAATAAGAACCCCCATCGTTTAAATGTGACCTTTTATCGAATAAATATATTTAATTGGCTCATATACAAATTTTTAAAATCAATATTTCGAAAAATTATTTTTGTTTTAGTGCAAAAGGCTGCAGTATTTTTTTTACTTTTAGCTGGCATTGAACGCAAAACTTATGCTCCCCTAAAACCAAGCTTATGAGAAAAATCCGGATGTTAGATATTCAATTTGAAGAAGAAATAGAATCGTGGGAAATTCCTGCTTTACGTGGTGCTGTTGTCGCTACGGTGGGAATAAACAGTATTCTTTTTCACAACCATTCCAAAGACAATTTTAGATACGCTTATCCACTTATTCAATATAAAAGGATAAATAAAAAGCCTCATCTAATCTGTATTGAACAAGGTGTTGATGAGGCTTATCGATTTTTTGAGAACAAGCAAGAGGGAATCATGTTAGGTAAACGACTCTATGAATTAAAAGTAGAAAAATTGGGACTTAACAGTTTTACGATGCAGGTTTGGGACAAGAGTTTTGATTATTTTATACAAGAATGGCTGCCTTTAAACCAGAAAAATTTTGTAGAGTATGCCAAATTAAATTCAGAATTAGAACAGCTTGAATTTTTAGAAAAAATTCTTATTGGAAATATTTTGTCCTTCGCCAAAGGATTGGAATGGAATATCGAAAGTCAAATAAAATTGCGGATAAAAAACATAGTGCGTACCAGCTTTATAAAAGTAAAAGACGTTAAACGCGAAGCCTTTACAATAAATTTTAGTACGAATGTTTTCCTTCCAAATCATATAGGACTTGGCAAAAATGCAAGTATTGGGTTTGGGGTTGTGAAAAGTGTAAACGACAAGAAATAATAGACAGATGGGTATGGAAAGACAACGTATTTATTTAGCAGCACTGCTGCACGACATTGGTAAATTTTACCAGCGAGCCGATAAGGGCTTTAGCGAAAAGCAGAATGAGCTTACCGAATATTCAAAGAAAATGGCAAACGACATTTGCCCTGTCAATGATGCTGGAAAATTTGGTTACCAGCACGTGATATGGACCAACGAGTTCTTTGAAAAAATAAAAGCTATTTTTGAAGCAATTCCGGGGTTAAAAGGCAATATTTACAACGAAAGCAATTTTGATAATATCGCCAATCTTGCATGCAATCATCACAAGCCGCAAACGGAATTGCAAGCCATAATAACTTTGGCAGATTGGTGGAGTGCAGGAATTGACAGACGTGATCCTATTGAAAAAGCACAAAAGGAGCTTAATTGGGGAAAGACACGTTATAAAGACATTCCGTTATATTCCTTATTTAACACTATAAAAGAAGGAAAGTAT
>DYSK01000051.1 GCA_020718315.1 Draconibacterium orientale | reverse complement strand
GGTGTAGATGATGGATCAGGCGTTACGCCTGCCATGGAAGCCGCCCGATTGATCATGAAAGCCGGGGGGAAACCAAAACGTACAATTTTAGTTTGTCTTTGGGCTGGCGAAGAATTTGGTTTGTTAGGATCAAAAAGCTGGGTCGAAAATCACAAAGATAAATGGGGAAAGATTTCCAATTATTTCAATCGCGATGGTGGTCCCACTGTTGCCAACAGCTTGAGCGTTCCTTCTGCCATGCTCAAAGACATGGAAAAAATTTGCGAACCTTTAAATGATATCAATCCCGATTTTCCTTTTAAACTCAGTGAGCGGAAGCCAAGCGAAAAACCGACAACTGCCGGCGGTTCGGATCATGCTTATTTTGCTTTGAATGGAATCCCGACACTTGCTTTTGGAACGGCCGATCCGAAAGGCTACGATTTTGACTACGGCGAAATTTGGCATACCGAACGCGATTTGTACAACAAAAGTATTCCTGAATATCAAGAACATACTGCAATAGTTCAAGCCATCGTAGTTTTTGGAATCGCAAATCTGGATCATTTGCTTTCGCGAGAGGGATATTATATTCAAAAGAAAGAATAGACCGTGCCGAACAGAATTTAAAACCGATAGCTTACTCCGGCTTTAAATTCGTAATAGCGCAGATGTTCGGGCTCAATGGCTTTTTTATTAAAATTATTCAACTGATATTTGAGTGTAGGACTCAGGTTGAAATAGAGTTTTCGCGCAAGCGGATATTCAAACGAAAAGCCAAAAACGCTTTTGTAAATGAAGCGATTCAAATCTTCTGTTGTTCCAATTGGTTGGGATGTATAATTGGATAAATACACTTGGTTTCCAATCACAACACCTTGATTCAATCCGGCGGCCAATGAAAAAGAAAATTTTCTGTCGATGAGTTTATAAGAGGCTATAAGTGGTATTTCTAAAAGTTCAAATCGTTGCAAAAGATCCGCATCAAATCGGGAATACGAAACAGCATCGTTCAATTGAAGATAATCCGACAAGGGAGCTTCTCCACTCAAAAGACTTGTATTGGTTATGGAGATATTTCCAAAATAGGAGTTGGTGCTATTGGCAGAATTGGCGGAATTTTCGATCACACTAAAATTTTCGATAAGCTGCCCTTGTCGCAAATAATAAACCCCGGATTGTAAGCTCAATCTTTCGCTGATTTGAAATTCTAAATTAAGACCACCTGAATAAGCGGGTATGTCTTTTTCGCTTACTACCGACGCAATTGTTTCGGTTGGAACGGATGCATCGGCATACAAAGCACCATATTCGCGCGTCGAAAACCCTGAACTCCTACTAACATTTGTAGGAGAAAATGCCAAACCTAGTTTCCAAGATTGATTGTTTGCGAAAGTCTTGTTTTCGGCAAGAAGATCGGTTTGTTGATCCAATTCATAGGCTCGCCGGAAACTATAGGCCCTCAGAAAACTCAACACATTAAAATTTGATTTATACATAGATGTCAAATCAATCGTTTGTAAGGGTTTGTGCAAGGCTATTGATTCGGTGATTGTTCTTCCAATATTCATTTCCAATGATTTCGGGTGGGCAGTTTGCTCGACAAACGCATTGGGCATTACCGTATTTTCCAAACCATTTGTGGCAACAGTAGCAATATTCTCATTATGAACAGATTTCGCTCTATTTGATTTGGATTTTTCTGATGGATTTTCCTTCTGTTGTTCATAAGTCAACAATTCCGGACGCGAAATGGAATCTATTTTAATTAAATCAGTATTGCCAACAATTTGTTGAGTTCGTTTCGGATTGAGCGTATTGATTTCCGAATTGGAACGAATAAAATAATAACTCACAAATCCGAAAAGCAAAAAAGCAGCAGCATAGCCAAGTCGGCGATAAAGCAGAATCACTGCTTTTCGTTTCTTTTCTGCCAAAGCTTTTTCAATTCCCAACCAAACGGAGGCGGGCGGAATTACTTCCGCTTGAAGCAGCTTTTTGCTGATTTGATTGTCGATGTGTTTTTGATCTTGATTCATCCTTTTTTTGTGCTAATTTCAAATTGGCCGGCTAATTTTTGTTGTAGAATCTGACGCGCTCGCGATAAATTTGATTTCGATGTTCCTTCTTGTAGGCCAAGCATTTCGGCTATTTCTCTATGCGAATAGCCTTCAATAGCATACAGATTGAATACTAAACGATAAGCCGGTGGAAGTTGCTGAATAAGACAGAGTAAATCGTTTGTGGAAATTTTGCTCAACACATCTTCTTGATTCGAATCCAAAAGATACTCCGTTTCTTTATAATCGGGAAGGAGCATGAGTTTTTTCTCTCTGTATTTTGTCAATGCTGTATGCATAAATATTTTCCTAAGCCAAGCTTCAAAAATTCCTTTTTCTTGATATTGTTTTATATTTTCAAATACTTTAATAAATCCACTTTGTAAAAAATCTTCCGCTTCGGTTTTGTTTCCGGCATAATAAAGACAAACAGCAAACATTTTGGCAGCAAATTGATGATAAAGCAATTCCTGAGATTTCCTTTTTCCCTTTTTGCATCCATCTATTATTTCCTTCAAATAATTCTCTTCCACCGGCTATGTTTGCAATTTGATAAGCATGTCAAAGATACGAATTAGTCGAGAAACCGAAATAGTTGTACATCAGCAGCTTATTTTTTGCTTTTCCGTACGTCTTCCCAAACCAGGGTGTATTTTATTTCTCCTGAAAAAATTGAACAATTTCCGTCGCCATTTCCACTGAAACCTCCATCGGGAGCACAAACTACATTGCACGCTTCATCATATAAATAGTTGTATTGGTCGCAACAATCGGAACTGATATAGTAATAAACATTTTCATCAACTTCCCATTTCCATACTTGAGCAGCCGGATTTCTTACTTCTTCATTTTGGATTTTTCTTATTTCAGCTTCGATACAAGAAGGGACTTCAACTGCCAGTTCCAATTTATCGCAAGAAGTAAGAAACAAAAGAAAACCAGAAAGAGCGAGCATTCGAAAGGTCATCATAGTTTTCAAATTATTTATTCGATGGAGAAACGGGAATCTTACTTATTAACTGAATAGCATTCAGATTGTCGTAATTGTACTGATAAAATCCATCTTCGGCAATCATAAATAGAAATCCATCTAGCGGAATGACATCGTAAGCTACTATGCCAGGGAAATTGGCAAGTAAGTTTTGTTCTACTTGAAGCGGATTCGTTACATTGTAAATTTTCAAACCGGCTGCTCCGTCACAAACAAACAGCGTTTTATCGAAGATTCCCAAACCATAAGGCTCGTTCATTGCGCAGGTTGCAAGTAATTTGGGTGAACGAGCATCGGCAATGGAAATAACATCTAAACGGGAGATAGTATTTCCGCACCAATTTCCACCTCGCAAAGTAACATAAGCCAATGTGTCGGCTACAACCACCGGATCGCAGCCGGTTACATGCCAAAACTGACTTAAATATTGCGGATATCTTGGAATCGAAATATCATAAATATTCACGCCGTTTTGAGTCCCTAAGAAAATTTTATTTCCCGAAATAAACAAGGTTTCGATAGCCCAACCGGCATAAAAATCGCCATAAAAAACAGGATTTGAGGCCGTTGTAACATCAAAGACATGGAGGTTCATGTTGTCAACCGTATAGAGTGTGTTTCCGCTTATTCCAAATCTTGCCAACGAACCACCAATGCCAAAGCCACTTCCCGATATTCCGGCGGTATTCGAATATGCTGAACTACTTCCGTCGAGCAAAAGACTTGCTTCCCAATAAATCGGGTAATAACGATTTTCTATTTCCTGACGAATGGTTTTTATTTCCCAACCAACAACTACGCCTTTTTCTTGGTCGATGCGTGCCAATGGATAATCTTCATTGAACGCAGGCAAAGTATAAGGAAAAATGTTTTTTATCCGTTTCAGCTCGGTAATATTGTTGAGATTGGTCAGGCTCAAAGCGATGAAATCGATGTAAGAATCGGCATAAAGCACATCGCCTTTTACGGCAATATCTACAACGCCGGGAATTTCGACGAAACTTAAGTTTTGTGGACTGGAGGGATTTGAATTGTCGAAAATATGGATTCCCATTCTTTCTTCAACAATAAAAATGTAATTGTCTTTGAAATATATTTTTCCGGGTTTTTCTAGATTGCGGGGAGCAGATTGTTTTACTGCTTTGGCAAGATCTTCGTAACTCATATAAATAGGACTATTCGCTACAAAAATCTCGGTAATTTTATCTTCACAAGAAGAATTTGCAAAGAGAAGTAGTGCTATCACTACACTGTTTAATATTTTTTGCATAGGGCTAAAAATTATTGAAATATGATACCGATTCTAATATTTAAACGATTGTAATCTGCTTCGATGCGCGTATTTGTAGGAGCATCGTAATTGAGATTTTGATGGCGATACGAAAATGAAATTTCCATACCGAAATCAGCATGAAATAGATGTCGAATTCCAAAACCGGGGTTAATCATAAAACCTCCGAGTGGCTGTACTTCTTCATATTGAGGATAATAACCCGGCCAAATTGAATAATAATCGTACACGATGTTTCCATTGGCCGTTTTGTCGGTGGGCAAACTGTAGCCCGATTGCACAAAAACGAAAGGGGAAAAGCGGCTTCCTCGCAAATAATACCTGAAGTCACCTACTATTGGCAAATAGGTTTCTTCCAAAAACTCAATTCCCATACCAATACCAAGAGCGATATTGTGATCGAGTTGATACATCATAAGCGACTGAAACGAAAAAGGAGCAGATTGTCTGTTTTGGGAAGATCCGCTTAAAACCCCTAAAGTTGTAATATTGAATACGCCATTAAGTTTATATTCAGTTTGCAGTTCGGTGATATTGGTTTGTTTGTCTGGCAATAAGTCTGTGTTCGATTGTGCATGAGTATATGTAAAACTCATAATCAGTGCAAAAAGCAGAAAAAGGCTTTGTTTTATCATAATCCAGTTTTTTATTGTTCTACTTCTAATGATGCAGAAGTGAGTGAAAAGGTTGCGTGGATTAAAAATTATTTTGTCGAAATGTTATATTTTTCCCAATATCTATTCTGCTTATAATTGGTATATGTTAAAATTTTATTTTTGCCCAAAATAAATTTATATATAGATATGTCGATAATTAGTTTTGGTGAGTATATTGAAGGGAAAGGGTATAAAGTTTTGGACGAAAGAGCCATGCGCGCCAGTGCCGGTTTGATGTTTTTGCTTGGTTTGATTGCATTTATCAATGGTTTCATCTTGCAGAATTTTAGTGTAATCCCTTTTATTTCAGGATTTTTGATTTTAAATTTTGGCGTCGGACTGTTTGTGAATCCAAAATTTTCGCCTACACTTTTGTTTGGGAAAATGATGGTACGTAATCAAGCTTCTTTGCCTATTGGAGCGATTCAGAAAAAATTTGCATGGAGTTTAGGTTTATTGTTGGCCACCGTAATTTTTACTTTGTCGCTCTTTTTGCTGGGCGATGTGGCGTTTTTTGGTCCGGTATGCATGCTTTGCCTGTTTTGTCTTTTCTTACTATTTATTGAAACTGCATTTGGGATTTGCGGTGGCTGCAAGATTTATTTCCTGGCCATCCGATTAAAGCTTCTAAAACAACCCGAAGAAAAGCCAAACTGTATGGGCGATTCGTGCGAAGTCTAAAAGTTAACAGATTGTTTCCATAAAGTTTTCCTACTCTTTGTGGCCGTCATTTTATTTTTACCTTTGTGAAGTTTAAAACATAAATGATGGTAGAACTTTTTCAATCGCTCTTTGATTGGTATATGGCCAATCTCAATTATTTCACCATCGCATTGTTGATGGCCATTGAAAGTACTTTTGTTCCGCTTCCTTCTGAAATAGTGATTCCTTTTGCTGCGTATAAAGCTGCCGAAGGCGATTTGAATATCTATTTGGTGGTATTAGCGGGAACTGTTGGCGCACTTTTGGGTTCCTTATTCAACTACTTTGGAGCAAAATATCTTGGCCGGCCACTGGTTTACAAATTTGCAAATTCTCGTTTTGCTCATTTACTTTTTTTAAATCAACAAAAAGTGGAAGAATCGGAAAATTTCTTCATCAAAAATGGTAAAACCTCTACTTTTATAGGGCGCTTGGTTCCCGGAATTCGTCATCTTATTTCTATTCCCGCTGGATTGGCCAAAATGAAACTCAAAGATTTTGTTCTTTATACTTTTTTGGGTGCCGGAATTTGGAATATTATTCTTGCTATTGTTGGATTTTATATGTTCGATTTTAAAGATCAAATTATTCATTATATCGGCTATATTTTGGTTGTCGCAGGGATTTTATTTGTTGGTTATTTGATTTATAAATCAAAAAAAAATGCAACAAAAAAATAGAATTTTCGATTTCTAATTTTCATTCTTGTTGATAGATTAATTGTAATTCATTCCAACATATCCAACCCAATGATGCGGATGTGCCGGTGCAGTTGTTCCCATTTTCAGATCTTTTACTTCGATATGAGGGTTGTGCAAACTACTTTGATAGCCGATAAATGTTCCGAATAGCGGCTTGGTTTCTAAAAGTAGATTCAGTTTGTTTCCAAGCATCAAACCAAACGGAACGGCATATCTACCACACCATGTCCATTTGTATTCTTTAAAATCAGTTTCTAAAACCGTGTATTGATTGAACGATCGTATTTTTTCGGGTGTCACGGTACCGACCAAACACGTGTTGATGATTTCCATTTCCTTTTCAATCACTTTCGCTGTTCCTATCGAATCGACACCAAAAGGAGCCATATTTTTTCCACCCCAATCTTCATTGCCATAATGAATGGCGTCGTTGGAAATAACGATGGCGATATCTTTTCCAAAATGAAGATTTTCTTGTTTTATGATTTCCAACAAGGCTTGCGCCAAATCGCTTGAGAAGGAGTCCATTTTGTCGAAGGAAAAGTACGGAATTAGAATCGGGACGATTTCGACAGCTCTGTTTTTGTTTTGAAGAAAAGGAATAATCGCTTCCAAAGAATGTTCCAATTGCATCATGCTATCGTTTACCAAAAAAGATTCTGCTGGCATTTTTTTCAATAGTTTTTCGCGTAGTGGCGAAATAGCGATACTTCCATAAGCACTATTCCAAGCATCGAACGAATCGAAGACCAATTTATTTTCCAAGTTAAAATTCTTCGCTTTATGCGCTACGCCAATCAATACAACCGTTTTGGCTTTGATTGGTTCCAATGTTTTGGCGTACAGCCCGCCGGCGTATGCATAATCGTCGTGTGGACAGATTGCCAGCTTGCATTTATTTTTTGTTTTGATTTTATCTTCGTTGGCTATGCGCGAAACAATGCTGTCCATTTGCCAAGAATATTGAGCAAATCCAATTGTATCGGCTAGTTGTCGAATGTGCAGGTTGACTGACTTTTGGTTTATGTTAGTTGATTTTTTATTCTTGCACGATAAAAAAGGAAGACATAGCAGAGAGGCAAAGAATAAGAGAGGAATTAATTTTGTTTTTTTTCATCGTAAAAGCAATTTAAAACGGCAAGTAAGATTTACTCATTTAGCTTTGTTCGAAAATAAATTTCAGGAACGCTAAAACAATAGCTTTTCATCTTTTTCTTTTCCTTTTTTCCACCAATCGTTGGGAATCACAGTCCAATTTCCGAGAAGGGAAGGCGTAACAATTTTTTCTTTCTCAATCCATTTCATCAAATAATATCGAAGATCTTTTTCGGTAGAAGTAATAATTCGACTAGAAAGGTCTTCGGCAGGAATTTTTGCTCCTTGTGTTAAATGTCCGCCGCCGCCGTTTCCGCGATACGAATTGAGTGCCACCGTGTACTCTTTTTTCAAATCGAAGTCCTTTCCGTTGGCCATCGAACGAATGCTTACTTTTTCGCCGGCGGGTTTTGACACATCTACGGTATAAACAATTCCGGCCGCTGAGCAGAAATTATAAAAGCTAGCCGCAAGCTGAGGTTTTCCGTGCGAAAGAATCAACGCTCCATTTTCGTCGTAATTGAACTTGAGCAGATGATCTTCTGAGTCTTTCATTTGATTAAACCATAAACCAAACGAATACTCGAGGTAATTTTTTATTTCTATACCACTCATATTCATTGTGTACAATAGATTTTCGTATCGATAAAGGTTAAACATATCGCGCACATAAATTTCGCCTTCTTTGATTTCGGCATTAAAAGATAGAGGTGCTGCAAAAGAAATATCGGCATTGGTTAGTTCCAATTGGATGCGCTGAATCAGATCGACAAAAGAAGACTCACCAAAGATGGATTCGCGTGAGGAAATAGTTTTAGTAAATCGGCCAATAGGTTTGCTAACGTATGCTTTCACTTCTTCAATTGCGGGAGCAAATTCAGTCATAAAAGCCTTGTCTGCTTCCATATTTTCAACCGGGATAAGTTTTCCTTCCGTAACTTTTTCCCATTGGTTCGATTTTTTATTTTTATTCAAAACAATGCTTGCTTCGGCAATATTTCTGGAGGCGCTTTCGGTGCCAAGAATCAAAACCGATTTTCCAGTTGGGCCTTTCACTGTATAATTCCATTGATGATGATCGTGTCCAACAAACACAACATCAAAGCCGGCAACTTGTTCGGCAACTAGCTGCGCTGCATTTTCGTTGCAAGGCATTTCAGCGTTTTGACCATTGTAAGTGGCTTCTACTCCAGCATGAAAAAGGCCAATAATCAGATCAGGATTCTCGTTTTTTTGAATTATTTCCACCCATTTTTTTGCACTCAGAATCATGTCTTGGAATTCGATTCCACTCCAGATTGTATTTGGAAGCCACATGGGAATTCCTGGAGTAATCAATCCAAGAATTGCAATGCGAACGCCATTCCGATTCAATATCGTATAGGGTTTAAAATATGGCTGATTGGTGGTTGTGTTTACGGCATTTGCTGCCATCCATGGAAAATCAAATTCTTTCGCAAGTTTGTCGTAAACAGCGTGTCCGGCTTCGATATCGTGATTTCCGATGGCAGCAGCATCGTATTTCATATAATTCATCACGCTTGCGCAGATGTGTTCGGAAGTTGTTTTTTCGAAATTGGAATAATAAACAAGTGGTTGTCCTTGCAAGATATCCCCATTGTCAAGAAGAATTACCGATTGACTTTTGTCGGCTCTTTGTTCTTGAACATAAGTAAAAACTTGTGCAAGCGATGTAGAAGCAGCTTTGTTGTTGATAAAATCCCAAGGGAAAAGAGCACCGTGCACGTCGGTGGTTTCAATAAATTTTAGTTTTACGCTTTGTCCGACTGTTGAAAATGAATTGGTTAATAGAAATGTGCTCATCAACAGAAGATTTAGGATGTATGGGTTTGCTTTTTTCACAATTTTTTGAATTGAAGGGATTGAAATTTGGGCTAAAAGTACTAAAAATGAACAAAAACCTGGAATAAAACAAATGCTTTCGGAAGGAAATTTTCACTTCTGAGGAACAGTCGTCCGAAATAAGGCAAGTTTTGAAACTTCGCGGAATGAATTGACGCGAATAGGAGGTGAATGTGATGGTCAAAGCACGAGTCTTTTCTTGCTTGACTCTTGAAGCCAAATTGAAATCATTGCTTTTCATCTTTTAGTCCAATTACAAAAGTCTTTCAAAAAATGTGAATAATACTTTAAAACTGCTTAAATTGCAGCATCATTCATAAAATTATAAACGTAATTTCAGTTAAATCGATGAAGAAAGCAATTTGCTACATTTTCTGTCAGATATTTTTATTAATGATAATCAGCAATTTGTATTCGCAGGAATTGCCTTCTATTGTTAAATACGCCCCTGAAACGTATGCGGGAGGAAATCAGAATTGGATGATTTCTCAAGCCTCAAACAAATTTATCTATGTAGCAAACAACGAAGGATTGTTGGAATACAATGGCGCCAAATGGAGTTTATATCCTTCGCCAAACAACACCATCATCAGAGCGGTAAATGTAGTAAAAGACCGTATTTATACGGGCTGTTATATGGAATTTGGCTATTGGCAAAGAGATGGTTTTGGGAAATTGAATTACTTTTCGTTGGTCCCGATGCTGAATCTTCAAATGGTTGAAGACGAGCATATTTGGAATATTATAAACTTTAAGGACTGGATACTTTTTCAGTCTTTTGATCGAATTTATTTTTTCAATACTCTAAAAAATGAATTTTCGATTATCAATTCTAAAAATCCGATACCAAAAATAGTTGATATAAATGGGGTAATTTATTATTACGTTTTGTCCGAAGGCCTTTATTCGATGGAAGAAGGGAAGGCTAAATTGATTTCCAATATGCCTATATTTAGAGACGGATCAATTATAAATATCTATCCGGCTGATGAAGGATTGCTCATTCATACCAACAATTCCGGATTTTATTTTTACAAGAATCAGGTGCTCAAGGAGTGGAATATTCCTGCCAACGAAACGCTTAAAAAGATGAAAGTATATACAAGCCTTCAATTGAAAGATAAAAGTTTCGTTTTAGGGACTATTTCGAACGGAATTGTTTGCTTAAGTCAAGAAGGTGCTATTCAATATCAAATGAATCAAAGCAATGGATTGAGCAACAATACTGCTTTGTCTTTGTTTGAAGACATTGATGGAAATTTATGGGCAGGGCTTGATAATGGAATTAATTGTATCAACCTAAAAAATTCTCCGGTCAAGATTTTTAATGATGATAGAGGATTGTTAGGTACGGTATATGCTTCAGCTTTATTCAATGGTTATCTCTATTTGGGTACAAACCAAGGCCTTTTTTATAAAGCTGTCGAGTCGAACAATCCGTTTGAATTTATTCAAGCCACATCCGGACAAGTTTGGAGTTTAGCCGTTATCGATGGGGAGCTGTTTTGTGGGCATCATTCCGGAACCTTTCTGATCGAAAAAGACAAAGCCGATTTGATTTGCGATAAACCCGGCACTTGGAATCTAATTCCAATTCCATCCCGGAAAGACGCATTGCTGCAAGGAAATTACAATGGTTTGAATGTTTTGATAAAAGAAGATGGAAAATGGCGATTTAGAAATAAAATTCGCGGCTTTGATAATTCAGCACGCTATTTCGAGTTTTTAAAAAGCCATGAACTGTTTATAAGTCACGAATACAAAGGAGTCTTCAAATTAGAGATCGATTCCGATTACAATACAGTTCTAAAAGTTGCTTTACAATCTGAGCTTCCTTTGGGGAAGAATTCCAGCATTGTAAAATTTAAAAACAACATCTTTTATGGTACAAATGAAGGGATTTATAATTATTATCCTGCTGAAAATAAGTTCCTTAAAGATTCTGTTTTAAGTTCGATTGTGAGTAAGGAGTCTTATATTTCCGGGAAATTAATTGTGGACGAAACTCAAAAAATGTGGATGTTTTCAAAAGAAAATATCAATTACGTTTCGGTCAATAATATCACCAACGAGTTTGAAATATACAATTTGCCAATTCCGTCTCAGTTAAGAAGAGGAATGATTGGATATGAAAACATTTTGCATCTTAAGAATCGAGAATACCTACTCGGAACCACCAATGGATATATTAATTTAGATGTTGCACTAATCAATCCGCCCGACAATCACAATGTGATAATAAATCAGGTGGCCACGAAAAAGTTCGATTCGTCTATCATTCCTATCGAAATAGATATTCCCGGTGAGTTTAAATACAGACAAAACTCGATTGTATTCAACTATAGTGTTACGGATTATAACAATTATCAAACAATTAAATATCAATACAAACTAATTGGATATTACGACAATTGGAGTGAATGGACCGATAAGACCGAGCTATATTTCGACAATCTACCTTCGGGTGAATATGATTTTACTATTCGGGCAAAGGTGGGGGATATTCTGAGCGAGAATATAGCCAGTTATAAATTTGAAATATTAAAACCCTGGTATTTAGCAAATTTTGCCATTGCTGTTTATCTGCTTGTTCTTTCCGTAACCATTGTATTTATTCACAAAAGATACAAAAAACATTACAAGAAACAGCTTGAGCGAAAGCAAATGGAAAGTGAACAATTGATTATGCGCATAAAGAATGAACAATTGAATAGGGATATCGAAAACAAAAATAGAGAGCTGGCCATTTCTACTATGAGTATCATAAATAAAAACGAAGCTCTAAATAGCATTAAAAGAGAACTCGTCAACAAAGAGTCGGATAATACGTCCGTTTTAAGGTTGATAGAAGGTAATTTAAACGATTCGAAGGACTGGAAATTTTTTGAAGATGCCTTTAATAATGCAGATAAGTTCTTTCTCGATAAGTTAAAAAAAATCCATCCAGACCTAACGCCAAATGATTTGCGTTTTTGTGCCTATTTACGACTGAATCTTTCCTCAAAGGAAATAGCTCCTTTGCTTAATATTTCTGTTCGAAGTGTTGAAACCAAGCGATATAGATTAAGAAAACAAATGAATCTGGCTCACGACGATAGTTTAGTCACACATATTTTAGAAATATAATATGTGCAACAAAAAAATACTACAACATTACCACTACAAAGCCATCGATCAGAATTTATTTCATCATTTTTATTTGTTCAAAACGAATTAATGGAGCGAAATATTTTTATTTTTTCATTATGAATAAAGCGATTTAAGAATTATTTATCAATTAATTTAATACGTCTGTTTTTTGTTGAGGTGGTTTTAGTGCATTCGCTATTTTTTATTTTTAATTTTAGAACGTATTCAAGCTTGTTTTTTCTCAAGTCGAAATAAAATTAAATTTTAACTAAACTCATACCTTATGAAATTAAAATTTTTTACCAAAAAAGTAAGATTACTAATCTCGCTTTTATTATTCTTTATTGTAGCAATTGCTACGGCACAGACGCAAAAAAAAGTAATTGGTACCGTACTTTCTTCTGAGGACAATTCGCCTTTGCCGGGCGCTTCAGTAGTTATTAAAGGAACAACTATCGGAACGTCAACAGATTTAGATGGTAAATTTTCGATGAATGTGCCAGATGATGCTAAAACATTAGTAGTATCATTTATTGGTTTTCAGCCGACAGAAGTTGCCATAAGCGATAGCCCGCTTACAATAGTGCTGCAAGAAGGGGCCAATACGCTAGACGAATATGTAGTGGTCGGGTATGGAACTCAAAAAATTACCAAAATTTCCGGAGCTATTTCTACAGTTAGAACTGCTGATATCGAAAAGCAA
>DYSK01000050.1 GCA_020718315.1 Draconibacterium orientale | reverse complement strand
ACAACCGGTTTAAAGTAACAGAAAACACAAAAAAAGTTCTGCGAATCGAGTGTTGAGTTAGTCGGCTTTAAACGAGCCCACCACACGCAAAGCCTTTGGCAAAATCGAAAAATTTCGTGGCCCTTCGCCAACTGATTCGCCATCTGTTTCCACTTCCAATTGATTTTCGGCAAAATAGATTTGATTGCTTTGAAGTGCTTCGATGCGTGGATGCGTAATAAATGAGCCGTCGTACAAGCCTTTCAGCTCCTTAATAACTGTCCATTTGCTTATTTTTTTGATAATTGTTGCATCCAACAAACCATCATTCGGAATGGCATTTGGCAATTGTTTCATTCCGCCGCCATTGTATTTTCCAATACCGATACTGATGCTAAACATACGTTCTTTAAACTCTTTTTCGCCAACACTCAGTTGCATATACTTGGAATTGTATTTCAACAATGTTTTAAGCAAAATAATCATATAGCTCAATGCATTTCCTTTTCCTTGATCTTTCAGTTTGTTGGCTGCATGTGCCACACTCGCATCAAAACCAATTCCTGCCACATTGGCAAAATAACGTTGAGGAAATCCGTTGTTATGAAAATCGACCAAGCCAATGTCTTGAATGACCGTTTTTTCATCCCGAATCAACTTAATTGCATCGATGTATTTGTCGGGAACACCAAATGTACGACACCAATCGTTGCCAGTTCCTACCGGAACCATGGCCAATGTAACTTCTTTTGGATCGAGTGATTGATGATGGAAAATGCCGTTTACTACTTCGTTTAGCGTACCGTCACCACCCACCACAATAATTTTGCGATATCCTTTTTCCAAGAATTGATGCGTCAATTCAATGGCATGACCTTTTCTTTCCGTGTGTTCGGCATCAAATTCTATTTTGGCGCGTTTTATAAGTTTTTGAATGGTAGGCCAGTTTTTTTGGCATTTTCCGCTTCCGGCGTTGGGATTTACAATGACTCCCCATTTTATTTCATTTGTTTCCATCAAAGCAAATATATAAATTCTTGATCATATAATCTGTGTTTCCAGTTTTTGGCGCTTACTTTTGGCGCTTGCTCATATTGGCCAATCATTTCTTTTGAATGCGAAGAAATTTTTCGACCCAGATAACCCACAATCCAAAAATCACAACGTAGAAAAACGGACGAAATAGATTATCATGACTAAAATCCCAATATTTCGGAAAATGAACAAGTACTTCGGCTAAGCCAATAATTCGAAAAACATTCACAAGATGTATCACCACAATTCCCATTGGAATAAACCAAAGCTTGTGTTTCCATGATCCCGGAAAAATCAAAAAAAGCAGACTTATCTGTAGAATTTGTTTCAATCCAGAACAGCCATGATTTATGACAATATATCCTTGATTAGGCCAATACATCGTTTGGTTTACACTGGTAATCTCCATTTTCAAAACGCTGCGGATAAACCATTCGCTTTGAACAAATACCTGAGTGGTCAAAAAATCGTGCGCTTTGAGCATAGCTCCTTGAATTGGAAAATACTCAACTGTAGCCCAATACCGATACACGAAATGTATTATCAAGGTCAAAGCGATAAAAAGACTCACATCGAGCAGCGGATGAAGTTTATGTGGTTTAAGGAAATTGTAAACGAGTTCGTACAGTTTATTCATCGCACTAAATTTCCGCTAATTTAAAAAAACTATTCATCTATTTTTCCATTACAATAAAAACAGTCCGCCGGTTCTTACTTCGTCCGAAAGAGGTATTGTTATCAGCAATGGGAACACTCTCACCAAAGCCTTTGTACAGCAATCTATTTTGGTCTATACCAAGCTGAACGAGAGATTCATAAACCGCTTTTGCTCTGTTTTCCGACAAAATCAAATTGGCTTGTTCGTTGCCAATAAAATCGGTATGGCCTTGTATTTCGATGTGTAATCCCGGATTGTTCTGAAGAAAAATGAAAAATTCCCGAATAACTTCCAGCGAATTTGGCGTAAGATCAGCAGAATTGCTTTCGAAATAAATATCGTGTATTTCGTACGATTGACCTACTTCAATGGGTTGTATCTGCACATTTACTACGGCAGGTTTTTTGAAAATGCTATCTGTTGTGCCAATGAATTTTGATTCCAAAACAAATCCTTTTTTCTTGACAGTCAACAACATATCGTCGCGAAAGATCAGAACCGCCACATATCGGCCGCTTATCGAGTCCACCGGAATTTCTTTTGTTGTTCGGGTATTTAGATTTTTTATCTCCACCTTTGCACGTGAAGGCAGATGAGCATCTTCCTGACTGATATTTCCTTTTATAAATAACACTTTTTGCGGTTTGGCTTTTTCGTAAAGTTGAAAAGAATAGAGGTTCCAACTCCTATTTTCGTCAAAACGATTCGAAGCATAATAACCATAATAACCATCTGTACTCACAAAAAAACCCAAATCGTCTTCAAAAGAATTGATAGGATAACCAATATTCAGGGGCTTTTCGAATTGATTGGAACTATCCAATCGGGTATAAAAAATATCGAAACCGCCCAAACCCGGAATTCCATCAGATGAAAAATACAAAGTCTGACTATCGGAATGTATAAAAGGCGATTTTTCGTGTCCTGAAGTATTGATTGTTGGACCAAGATTGATTGGGTTGCTCCAGCTCCTATCTGTCAACTTATAGGTCTTGTACAAATCGTATCCACCAAAACCGCCTTCCCGATTGCTCGAAAAATAAAGCAATTCGCCCGAGGCATCAATACTAGGTTGTGATTCCCATGTGTTTGGATTATTGATATTTTGTCCAAGACTTTTTGGATCCGACCAGATTTTACCGTTGAAAAAAGAATGCATAATATCGCAATTCAGGTATTTGGTTTTGGGATCAACAACACACAATGTATAGTAAAGATGATTGTTATCGATGGTTAAACTTGGTGCGCCTTCGTTTGGATTTCGGTTGAAAGGATAGGGCATTGGAAAACCTTGATCAAAATCGCCATTGGTTTGACGTAGGCTGTAATTGAAGGTTTCAATTTCTTGGTATTCCGAATCGAAGCCTTTATCAACCAAGGTATAGCGTCGTCGAGTGTACAATGCAAATTCATCGTCGGCCGAAATGAAAGGCAAATATTCATCGTTTTTGGAAGAAATACCGTTCACTTTGACGGGATGGAAAGAAACGGGATGAGCAAGCAAATCGATACTTACACGCGAAAAATTAAGAAAAACCGTAGCCTCAGTAAAATCTTCTTTTGAGCAATAGACTGGCTTTGAAATAAATTGATCGAAATAAAAAAGAGCTTGATCAAAATCGTGCAAACCAAAATAAATTTTTCCCAAATAAAAATTCGCTTTGTGGCTGCTGTCGGCACAAATATCAAGTGCTTTTTTAAAACATACAACTGCTTTGGAAGTTTCTGATCGATAATCTTGAAGGTGAAACTCCCCATAAGTCATATAGCCTTTTGAAAAGCGAGGATAAGCTTGAATAAGCTCCACAAGCAGGTTTTGAGCTTGACCAATTTGTCCTTTTGCCAAATAAAACTGAGCTTGCTTATTCATCGCTTCGGCGCGATTGTTCGGTTTGGAATCGCAGTCTTGAGAAAATGCATCTAAACTCACCAAAGTGAAGAAAATCGCCAAGCATATTTTATAAAAAATGGGAAGCATAATGAACTTCTGATTTTTAAATATTCATCCAAATTACGAAAATGATTCCATTTTCAATTCCTTTCAAAAGAAAAGAAATAGAATGTATTTTTGTTTGATTAATTAAATCCATAATATGATCTTTCTAGCTCCAATGCAAGGATATACCGATTTTTACTTTCGAAATGCGTATGCGAGGCATTTTAGCGGAATCGACAAAAGCATTGCTCCATTTATTCCCTCCGGATTGGGCGAGCAGATAAAACACCGTCGCATTTATGATTTGTGGAAAGAAAACAACGAAACAATGCCCGTTGATCCGCAGGTTTTGGGAAAAAGCGCACGCGAAATCAGCCCAATTGCCAACTACCTTTACGATTATGGATACGACACGCTAAATATAAATATGGGCTGCCCTATTGCTAGCATCCGCAAAAAAATAAGAGGTGCAGGAATTTTGGCATATCCTGAAATGGTTGAAATGTTGCTCGAAAAGTTGTTCAACGATTTGCCAAATAAAATTTCGTTGAAAATACGTTTGGGCAATGAATCGGCCAATGAGATAAAAGAACTGCTTCCTGTTCTCAACCAATTTCCCTTAAAAGAATTGATTATCCATCCACGAATTGGAACACAGATGTACGATGGCGCAGTAAATCTGGAGACTTTTGCTTGGTGTGTAAAAAATGCCAAAGCGCCCATTGTGTACAGTGGCGATATTTTCGATTTGGACAGTTTTAATCGGTTGAAAAACCGCTTTCCTACTATCGAGCGTTGGATGCTCGGACGTGGCGTTCTTTTTTCACCTTTTTTGCCCGAGATCATCAAACGACAAGAAACCGATTGGGTAAAAACCGAACTCTCCCGCTTTTGGCTTTTCCATGCCGAATTGGTGAATCAGATTTGTACTCATCGCGAGCGGCCAAACAATCAGTTGAATAAATTAAAAGAATATTGGCGTTATTTTTCGCAAGCTTTCGAAAATCCCGAATCTTATTTTTATCAGCTTTCGAGGGCCAGCAATATAGAAAATTTCATCAAACTCACCGACGAAATTCGCGAAAAAGCCACTTGGCGCGCCGGACTGAAACCAAAACAGGAATTTGCATTTATCAAATCCTTATGAGTCTTCAAAGGTTTTAAAATTGTTGATAATTTCAAATTAAAGAATTATTCAGTCCGCATGAAAACCAGTACTTTTGCTTTCCAATTCCATTGTTTTGAATCCATTATTCGCAGGTTTAAACACAGAACAGCAGATAGCCGTTAGCAAAACGGATGGTCCGGTAATGGTTATAGCGGGCGCAGGATCCGGAAAAACGCGCGTGCTCACCTACCGAATTGCCTATCTCTTGCAATTGGGCGTCGATGCATTTCATATTCTGGCCTTGACTTTCACGAACAAAGCCGCCCGAGAAATGAAAAATAGAATTGGCGAATTGGTTGGATTTCGGGAAGCTCGAAATGTTTGGATGGGAACTTTCCATTCAGTTTTTGCCCGTATTCTAAGAGCCGAAGCAGATAAACTTGGATTTCCATCCAATTTTACAATCTACGACACCGACGATGCAAAAAATTTAATCAAAACAATTGTAAAAGAGCTCAATCTCGATCCAAAGATATATCAAGCTTCTTTGATTCTTGGACGCATTTCGGATGCAAAAAACAATCTGATATCGCCGGCAGGATACAACCAAAATGAGGAAACTATTTCGGACGACAAAAAAGCAGGGAAACCTAGTCTGGGACTAATTTATACCATTTATCAAAAACGCTTGACCCAAGCAGCAGCTATGGATTTTGACGACTTACTCTTCAAAACAAATGTTTTGCTGCACAATTTCCCAGATGTACTCTACAAATATCAACAGAAATTTAAATTTATACTGGTCGATGAGTATCAGGACACCAATTATTCTCAATACTTAATTGTAAAACGATTGGCTGCCACCAACGAGAATATTTGTGTTGTTGGCGACGATGCTCAGAGCATTTATGCCTTTCGAGGAGCGAATATCAAAAATATTCTAAACTTCCAAAAAGACTATCCCGATGCACAAATTGTGAAACTGGAACAAAACTACCGATCGACTCAAATCATAGTTAATGCAGCCAATTCGTTGATTCACAATAATAAAGATCAAATTTTTAAAACTGTATGGACGGCCAACGAATCGGGCGAACTGATTCAGCTCATCAAAGCATCGTCGGATTTGGAAGAAGGACGGCTGATTGCTCAGCAGATCTTTGAAGATAAAATGAATCGTCAAGCAAAAAACACCGATTTTGCCATCTTGTATCGAACCAATGCCCAATCGCGCTCCTTGGAAGAAGCCCTGAGAAAACTAAATATCCCCTATCGGATTTTTGGCGGCTTATCGTTTTATAAACGGAAAGAAATTAAAGATATTTTGGCCTATTTTCGTTTAACGATTAATCCAAAAGACAACGAAGCGTTTAACAGAATTATCAATTTCCCCGCTCGAGGAATCGGAAAAACTACTTTAGAATTGATTACTACCGAAGCCGCTCGTCTGGAAAAAGGGTATTGGGATATTCTTTGCGATCTGCCACAAAACAATCTTGGGATCAATGCGGGCACGCAAAAAAAGATAAGAGAGTTTGTGATCATGATTCAAAGCTTTCAATCCGAAATAGAGATTTTAAACGCCTATGATTTGGGCAGTAAAATTGCGCGCGCCTCGGGATTGATTTCGAATCTCCAATCGGATAAAACACCCGAAGGAATAAGCAAATACGAAAACATAGAAGCACTCCTAAATGGAATGATGGAGTTTGTTGCGAAAGAAAATAATGAAATACAAGACGAAGAGAGTTTAAAAAATTTGACAGCCTTTATGCAAGACATCGCTCTGCTGACCGATGCAGACGAAAAAGAGGACGAAAAAATAGAAAAAGTTTCGTTGATGACCATTCATCAAGCCAAAGGATTGGAATTTCCGTATGTTTCCATCGTTGGATTGGAAGAGAATTTATTTCCTTCTATCCAATCCATTGGCTCGCGCGCCGATTTGGAAGAAGAAAGGCGTTTGTTTTATGTTGCCCTTACACGAGCCGAAAAGAAAGTAGTTATGTCTTACGCAGAGAGCCGATTTCGTTGGGGCAATCTTACTTTTTCGGAACCAAGTCGCTTTTTGGAAGAAATCGAAGAAAAATATTTGGCCAGTTCGAACATAAAAAAAACGTATTCAGGGTCTGCCTCGAATCCCAATCCTTACAAACCAAAAACTTCGACGCGGTTTTCGAGCCCACAAACACGCACATCTATTCAAGACAACGAATCTACAGCGCCAAAATATACCAAGATTCAAAGCAAAGATTCCGAAATTACAAACCGACCAAATCTGAACTTTGTTGGCGCTTCCATTGAGGAATTGAAAGAAAAAATGCTGGTGGAGCACCAACGTTTTGGGAAAGGCGAAATCATTAAAATTGAAGGCATTGGAAGCAACAAAACGGCATTCGTGCTTTTCGACGAAATTGGAGAAAAACAATTGCTTTTGCGATTTGCAAAGCTGCGCATTGTCAAATAATTTCGTACTTTTGCTCCTTGTCTTCAAAGCAAAAGACATTTTCATCCTTAACAAAAATTACATGGATTACAATACAGAAAGAGGCCGGTTGGTTATACCAGAATACGGACGTAATATCCAAAAAATGATTCGTCATGCCAATAAAATTGAAGACCGCGAAAGACGCACCTCATTTATCAATTATATAGTTGGCGTAATGACCCAAATGCATTTAAGCACAGGCTCTTATGGCGATTACAACCACATGATTTGGGACCATATTCACATCATTGCCGATTACAAATTGGATGTTGATGCTCCCTATCCTATTCCGGATAGAGAAGCCGTTGAAGCCAAACCTAAAACAATGAGCTATTCGGCCGGAAATATCAAATATCGCCCCTACGGATCCAACATTGAGAAAATGATCAAATTGGCTCTTTCATACGAAGAAGGGGAAGAAAAAGAGAGTTTGGTCGAAACCATTGCCAATCATTTAAAGAAAGCTTACCTGAATTGGAATAGAGATTCGGTAGAAGATGTTGTAATTCTTGAACATTTAGCGGTATTATCGGATGGAAAGCTCAAATTAAAAGAAGGTTTCGAATTTAGCGCAGCAGAAGAAATTATCAATCAGCGCGCCAAGAAAAAATGGGTGGACAACCGCCCCGGTGGAAGACCCGGAAGTAAACCAATGAACAGACAAAATAAGAGCAAGCAAAATTTGAATCAAAATCAAAAAAGGCGTCCAACAGTTCGATAGTTTTTAGTTCGATTTGATGCGCTTTCTTATAAAACACCGAGTCCTTAATTAATTCCATGCTTATGAGTTCCTTTTTTATTGAAGGCGGACACAAACTTTCAGGAAGTATTCAGCCTCAAGGTGCTAAAAACGAGGCGCTTCAAATTTTATGTGCGGTTTTGCTAACCGACGAAAAAATTGAAATCCACAACATTCCGGATATTCACGACGTAAATCGTTTGATTCTCATGCTAAAAGATATGGGCGTGAAAGTGAATAAATCAGGAAACAATTCCTATGTTTTTCAGGCTGATACAATCGATTTGGAATACCTGAAATCGGAGGAGTTTTTTGAACAAGGCGGCCGTTTGCGTGGTTCGGTAATGATGATGGGCCCGCTCTTGGCCAGATTTGGCGAAGCTTTTATGGCAACTCCCGGCGGCGATAAAATAGGCCGACGAAGAATGGATACCCATTTTATTGGTTTCGAAAAATTGGGTGCAAGCTTTAAATACGATAAATCGAAGAAATTTTATCATATGCACGCCAAAAAGCTAAAAGGAAGTTATATGCTGTTGGATGAAGCTTCTGTTACGGGAACAGCAAATATTTTGATGGCTGCTGTATTGGCCGAAGGCGAAACCACCATTTTCAACGCTGCCTGCGAACCCTATCTATTGCAGCTCGCTCAAATGTTGAATCGAATGGGCGCAAAAATTGATGGTGTTGGATCAAACTTGCTTCGAATTCAGGGCGTTTCCCGATTGGGCGGCACAACGCATACCATGCTTCCCGACATGATTGAAGTAGGAAGTTTTATCGGAATGGCCGCCATGACTCAATCGTCCTTGACAATTAAAAATGTGAATTACAGTGCCTTGGGTATTATTCCCGATGTATTTAGAAAATTAGGGATTAAAATTGAGCGACAAGGAGATGATATTTTTGTGCCTGAACAAGAGGAATATATTGCCGAAACTTATATGGATGGAGCTATTATGACCATTTCGGATGCGCCATGGCCGGGCTTTACGCCCGATTTGATAAGTATTGCACTTGTTGTGGCTACGCAGGTAAAAGGCAGCGTGTTGATTCACCAAAAAATGTTCGAAAGCCGGTTGTTTTTTGTGGACAAACTGATTGAAATGGGAGCTCAGATTATTCTGTGTGATCCACATCGGGCAACGGTAATAGGTTTGAACCGACAGAACAGTTTGCGCGGAATCCGCATGACTTCGCCCGATATCCGCGCCGGTGTAGCATTGCTTATTGCTGCACTCTCTGCTAGCGGAACAAGTATAATCGATAATATTGAACAAATAGACAGAGGATATCAGAATATCGACTCACGATTGAATGCCTTGGGAGCTAAAATAATCCGCAGGAATTAATTTTTTTCTTTGCAATCTTTCTTTTTCATTCCTTATTTATTTATATTTGGGATGCATTTTGTCCTAGTGACTTTTTTATTCCCAAAAAATAAACACGTGAATTTAGATTTTTCTCAAGAATTTCAATCCTTTTTGGATAAACTTTCCCACGATTCGGAAGAAACAAGTTGGTCTTTTCAGTATGTCGACGATTTCATTATTCGAGTCCTATTTAAAGGCGAGCTAAATGGTAGCGATTTTGATTTGTTAGCAAGTTGTTTTGGAAAACTTCAAAACGAATATTTTAAGCAAGCAAATTACTTGATATTTATTTTCGACTTTAGGGAGTTCAAAAAAACGCCTTCCGATACGCGCGAAAAGCTGATAGAAAGCGATTTGTTTAAAAATGAAAAAATAGACATATTGCTCTACGGGGCAAATTACTTTGTATCGACCATTGCCAAAATAATAAATGGTCGATTTCGTAGAAAACCCTTGCTTGTAACCAAAAACGAACAAGACGCCTTTGATACGGCCAGACAATTGATTTCGAAATATTTAGATAAAAACAACATCGCTCTTGGCAACGAGAAAACACATCAAATGTCGGAACAAAACGTTCCGCTTGGAAATAAATCGTATAAGATGATCACCAAACAAGGATGGACATACAGCGATCCAAGAAGTGACTATTCATATAAAATTGATTTGATTGACGACACTATTTTTATTGCCCGGCCATCCGGTTATATTTCGTACCAAAACTCCCTGATTGCCAATGTTTTGTTCGACAAGATTATCACCAGTGAAATCGGACATTTTGGAAAATACTATCGGATTCAGGATTATACTGCGGTGATTGGATCAGAAAATAAAGCACGCAGAGATTTTACAAATTACATTATCAGTGGCATTGAGCAGATCAATTTACTGGTTTTTTATGGACTCAATCGCACCATGAAAATAGTTGTAAAACTTGGAAAACTAGTACATCCTTCTTTTGAGAAAGTGAAGATAACCGACACTTTTGAAGAAGCCCTGCAATTGGTTTTGGCACACAAATACAAGTCAGGCCAAACAAAAGAATCCAGAGATTTATCCGACCCAAAAACCACTGCCTCAGATGGGCAAAATGCAAGTACGAATATACCGAAACCTGATTATGTAAAAGATTTTAACGTCTATAAGAATCTTTTGTTCGATCGGATTTCGAAAATTGCCTTCAAAGACGAACAAAAATACATTCCGGTAAACATCAGAGAAGACAATTTGTTTTACGATTTATTCAGCGCAATTCAGTTATTGCACGAAGACTTCAGTGAGTTTCGTTCAGAACGCGATGCCATTCAGGCCAAATTGGACTGGCATAACAACACTCACCTGAGCGAAATAAATTATCTTAAAATAGAAAATGCCGCGAAACTACGGCTGAAAAATTGTTTTATCCGCATGAGCGGACATGAATTAAATCATTCACTCCTTGTCATCTTAAACGCACATAAACTTTTGCGCAACGAGACCGATTTAGAGAAACAAAAATCGCTGCAAGAGACAATCAATTCGGCAAGTATTACGCTGCACGAAGGAATTGCACAACTAAAATCGGGCTTGGACGAAAATTTTTCACCAATTGTCCTTTCAGAATCATTGTTCAACTACCGGAAAAACATAGAGCAACTCGTAGAAGTGGCCCAAATAAATATGCTGTTCAAAACGATTGTCTTCGAAAACAGAATAGAAAACAATTTTCCAACTTTTTTGATTGGAGATAAACGCAAATTATGCCAAGTCATTTGCATCTTTTTGGAAAATGCCATTAAATATACCAGCAAGGGGTTTATAAAAATAAATACACAAGTCATTCTTCAAAGCGCCAGTCAGGTTCATTTTAGAGTGGAAGTGAAAGACAGCGGCATAGGCATGGACGAGTTTACAAAGAAACAACTCTTAGACGAAAACGAATCGTTCGATGAGCAGCCCATTCATCAGAAAAAAGGCTATGGATGGCTTATTGCCAAAAGTATTGCAAAGGCACTAAATGGGAAAATTGGGTTTGAAAGCGATCCCGAAAGTTATCGAGATGGGATTGGATCAACGTTTTGGTTCGAAGCGACTTTTAACATCGGTTTTCACGACAAAACAGCCCAAATGAATACGGCAAGACTGAATAAGAAATATTTTCCCGGACAAAGAAGCCATGCGTTCGAGGGCGAAAGTGCACTCTTTCTTATGGATGATTCAGTACGTCAAAACCTATTAGCGAAAATCCTGAATAATTTGGGAATTTCTGAACGCATAAAATTTAATTATGAATCTCTGGAAAGTTGTACGGGCGATTTTCGCTTTGTCTTTCTAAATATTCAGCTAATAGGAAACGAAGAACTTAAACATATAAAACAGACAATCAGCCAACTAAAAACACAAAACAGCAATTCAAATGCTACCTATATTGCAGTGGTAGATGCTTTGATTGACCCATTGATTGAAGATTATCGCAAAGTCGGAATCGACTATTTTATCAAGAAAACCTTTACCAATGAGGATATAGAACAATTTCTACTCAATCTAAAATAATTCATTTCTTAGCGCGTTTGCAGCAAACAATAATTTATATTTTTGCAGCATGAGGCAATTTACTTTGACAAAACGAATATACACACTTGTTCTACTACTACTACTTGTCTCGCCAGTCAAACTGTACGCCGGAGGAAAGGATGGAGAATTGGAAGCAATCATTATTCACATTGATTCCATGAAGAAATACGACAGTACGGTTTTCTGGAAATTTGAAGGCCGTACTCGATTAAATATCAACACTATTGTGCTTTCCTATTGGTCGGATGGTGGCGAAAGCTCTTTGACCGGAGCCGGATCTATCGACTTATCGGCCAATTACCTCAAAGGGAAAATAAAATTTGAAAACAATTTCCAATCGGTGCTTGGAGTTCAGGTTTTTCAGTATTCCAAGACAAAAAAAACCGAAGACAAGTTGAATTTTTCGTCCATTTTGGGTTTGCAGTTTTCGGAAAAATGGTATTATAGTTTTAACACAAATTTCTCCACTCAGTACATTCAAGGTTATGCCTATCCAAACGACAGTGTAGTGGTTTCCGACTTTTTGGCTCCGGGATACTTAAATATGTCTTTGGGTATCGAATACAAACCAAGCAAATACTTATCGTTGTACGCATCTCCTTTGGCGGGAAAAATCACCTTTGTTCAAAATCAGAACCTCGCCAATGAAGGAAAATATGGAGTTACACCCGCCCTGGTAGATACTTTGGGAAACATTCTTATTCCCGGAAAAACACATAAATCGGAATTTGGATTTAGCATCATTGCCAAATACAAAGGAAAAATAAACAAATCAATCGATTTGAATACCAAACTCATGTTGTACAACAATTATTTGGATCCGGAAATAGCAAATCGGTGGAATGTGGATGTTGATTGGGAAACATGGCTGGATATGGCGATTAACAAATTTATAGTGGCCAATATTTATGTACGTACTATCTACGACCACAATATAAAAGTTCCTGTTTTTGATGTAATCAATGGCCAGCGAACAAAAGTTGGAGAAACGGTTCATCTGCAAACAAAGCAGAATTTCGGAATGGGTCTTGCCTTTAAATTTTGATGTGGAGTTGGGCTTTTATTTCCGACTTCGTTTGTCCACTTATTTCGTCCAAACCACTTCCTATTGTATTTTGATTTGGATAATAACTCAAGCTATAACGAATCCAAAAAGTAATATTCCGATTGATGTCGTAATGGAATAGCTGATAAAATCGCCACCCTTGTCCAGCATAAGCAGGAATACTAAAAGCATACAACACATCATTTTCGTAGGCATAAATGGCGCTGGCATACGAATCCGTGTTGAACAAAGCTAAACGGGTATTGCTGCCAAACTTT